>JBEBWN010000181.1:0-7736 GCA_040392235.1 Taibaiella helva
GATAAATGAGAAAAATTCTGGGCATAGGCGCCTTTATGGCTTTTGCTATAAGCACCGGGGCACAAAGTATACAAGAGGTCAAAATAGGGCCGGAAATCGGGGCAACCTATGCTACGATGTATCAGAAGCTGAACCGGGAAAAAAGGGATAATAACTACCAGTTGGGGTTTAAGGCCGGGGCTGTTGCCGATTTGAAATTTACGGATAATATTTTTGTTCAGCCTGGTTTGTTCCTGTCCATCAACAATGGGGCTGAAACTTATTACGAAAGATTCTATAAAACCGGCGCCGGAACACCAGCCAGTGATCACGACCGCCGTACCTATAAAATTACTTATGTACAGTTGCCGGTGTATGCCCTGTATAAAACCGGTAAGGAATTTGATGATCCACACTTCTTTTTTGGTATCGGCCCTTCGTTCAATTATGCAATAGGAGGAAACTTCCAGCAGGAATATATTAATACCCTGAACGGTGTAGAAATTGCAAAAAGATACGATTATTCCATGCCCTTCGGCAATAACAGGGCAAAAGACAAGTTGCGGCGTTTTGACCTGGCGGCGAATGTTACCATTGGTTTTGAAGCACCATCCGGTTTGCTATTCCGGGCAAATTACAGCATTGGCTTGCTGAATGTAGCTCCCGATGGTAATACGCACAACCGTATGCGGAATACATATTTCGGCCTTTCGGTGGGATACCTGTTCCGCACCGATAACCGGCCGCATTGGGACCGCTAAATGATGTGAGAATATTAGGAAGGGCACCGGAAACAACGGTGTCCTTTTTCTCTTTTCGGGCCAGGATCCGTTTTAACCGGGTATGAGTATAACTGACATTATGTTTCGTAAAGCTTATCAGAAAACTATCGGCCAAATCTTTTCTTCGGGAGAGAAACGAAGAAAACGGAATACCTTTAATCCGAAAAGGGTACTTACCTCGTCCCCGGATACGCCATCAGTATATTCCTTATATAATTACGATGGACATCGATGCCTGACCCATACTACTACCGACTGGAATCCGGCGCAGATGCCTGTTGCAACGCCTGGCCAGGTGACCTGGATTAATGTGGAAGGATTACATAAGGTGGCTGTAGAGCAAATTTGCAGCCATTTTGGAGTACACCCGCTATTAGTCGAGGATATTTTGAGTAACGGGCAGCGCGCTAAGGCTGACGATATGGAGACGCATCTGTTTGCGCTGATGCCCATGTTGTACTACAATAGCAATACGGGCCTGGTACAGTCCGAGCAGCTCTGCTTGGTTCTGGGTGGTAATTACCTGTTGTCTTTTCAGCCCGATGCCCACCAGGATTCGCTTGATCCGATTCGGGAACGGCTTAAAAATGACCTTGCGCCTGTTCGGAAAAAGGGGTCGGATTACCTCGCCTATAGTCTTATGGACGCCGTGGTGGATGACTACTTTTCTGTGCTGGAAAAACTGTCGGACCGCCTGGAGCAGTTGGAAGATGAGGTCGTGACCCGGCCTAATGATTCCATATTGTTAAAGGTAACATTGTTGCGGCACGAGCTTATGGTGGTTAAGCGTGCCATTACGCCTGTCAGGGAACTGATTCATGCTTTCTGGCAGTCAGATAATGCCTTGATCGATAAAAGCAGCCGGAAATATTTTAAGGACGTTTACGATCATATTGTTTTGGCTATTGAATACAATGAAAACTACAGGGAGATGGCTATGAATCTCCAGGATCTGTACATGAATAAGGTAAATACCCGCATGAATGAGGTTATGAAAATACTAACGGTAGTTACTACGCTTTTGGCCCCGGCAACGGTGGTCGGAGGTATTTTCGGGATGAATTTCGACCGGATTCCTTTTGCTCATTGGCCGAATGGTTTTATGTATGCTGTTGGATTTATGCTCTGTTGCTCTGTGTTGATGCTTTGGATTTTCAAACGCAAGGGTTGGTTTTAGGAATATAACGATATAAGAACAGGAAGGGTAGTGGAGGGCTATGTTCTGATCTGTAACCGCATTATGGTACCATTTTCTTTCTTGCTTTCCAGCTCCAGTATCGCCCCTATTCGATTTGACCGGTTGCGTATATTAGCCATGCCATTGCCTTTATGTTGGCCATCACAGTCAAAACCAATACCATCATCCCGCAACTCGAAAACGATCCCCGTTTCGCTGCCGCTTACGGAAAAATAGATATTCCTGGCCTGGGCATGTTTTACAATGTTATTTAAGGACTCTTTAAAGATCAGGATCAGGTTCCTGCTATAATCAATAGGTAATTTACGATGGGTATCCAGATCCGGATCCTGGTAATAATGAAATCGTATGTCACCGTCTTCCAATAACTCAGATATATTTTGTTCTATGCGTTGCAATATACCATCCAGGTAATCGCTTTCAGGCTGTAATAACCATATAATGTCTTTAGAGCCCTGGTAGAGCGAGCTGACATTTTTTTGGATCTGTTGCAACAGGTTTTTTACGTCGGCGCTCGCTGTGCTCATTTTTCCTTCAGCAATAGTAGCGAGGAGATTAATGCGGGTCAATTTATTCCCGATTTCGTCGTGAAAATCTTCGGCTGTTTTTTTTCTGACGAGGGCTTGTTCTTCTTCCCGCAGTCTTTCTTCCCACCTTCTCCTCTTCTCTTTTTGCCGGTTGCGATAATAAACACTACCAAGAAAAATGCTAATGACCAGGAGCGTTGCACCAATTCGGAAATACCAGGTGCTATAGAAGGGTCTTTTTATTGTAAAAGGATAAGAAACTGCATTGTCGTACCAGTTACCGTCAGCATCGGAGGCCCATACTTTAAACAGGTAGTCACCTGGTGGCAGGTTTGGATACACCACGCTGGTCTGGTTGGTTTCCGTGTAATTCCTGTCAATGCCCGCCAATTGGTATCGGTACCGTATTTTTTCCGGCTGAGAAAGGTAGATGCCTTTATAGGTAAAGCTCAGGTGGTTTTGGTTGGTGGGCAACTTTAAATGCCAGGGCAGGCCCGAAAAGGGTACGATACTATCGGCATATTTAAGTTTAGGAATTTCCTTGGCAAACAATTTTACCGATTGGAGTATAACCTTGGGGGCCTGCTGCTCGGCGAAGGTGACATATGGATTGTAGCGGAATACACCGCGGGTGGTGCCAAACCAAAGGAACCCTTCGCGGTCTTCAAATGCTGCATTAGCATTATTTTCGACGCCAAGCAACCCGTCTGATTTACCAAAGCTTTTTACGCGAAAACCATTGCTCTCGGGCGCAATGCGGTCAATACCGCAGCCTGTACCCACCCAGATATTGCCGTTGCGGTCTTTTAACAGGCTATATATATAGTTGCAACTCAGACCTGCATCTTGCCCGATAACGTTAAATGTGTTGCTTGACCTGTTCCAAACCACAACACCCCTGTCATCTGTACCGATGTAGACATTTTTATTGTCGGAAGTAAAGCATAATGTTGTAGCATTGGCCAATAGCGGCATGGGTACCAGCTTATGGAGGTCGGTTCGGTAAAGATAAGCGCCTTTCAATGTCCCGATCAGCAAGGAATCTTCATTCAGGGCATAAGAAGTCAGTATATTAAATTCCCGGGGAGTATTCTCCCTGGTGATAGAATCATTTTTCATACGGAACAAACCCTGGCGGGAGGTGATCCATATGGTGCTGTTATAACGGTGCAGGTTGCTGATACCAACGATGCGTAACTCCAGGGATTGTTGCATAGAGCGGATCTCTTTACCATTAAAATACCATAGCCCTGCATTGTTGGTACCAATCCAAAGCAGCCCTTTATTGTCGGCAACGAGCGAATTGACGCGTGCATAATTAAAAGGAAGCGCTAAGCGTTGGGGCGCATTGCCATTCATCTGGTAAAGACCAGAATTGCTGCTGGCAAAATATAATGGTCCCTGCCGGGTCTGTGCAATGCTCATGACACTGGGAGATGATAATCCGGATCCCCGGTCATAGTAAGTAAAGATACTGCCTGTATAGCGGAAAATGCCGGAACCATTTGTAGCCAGCCAAATGCTGCCTTCTGCATCTTCAAAAAAGCTTTCTACGTTATCGTCGGTAAATCCGTTTTGGTAGGTATAGTGGATCCACTTTTTCTGGCTGAACATCCAGGCACCGCCGTCGTTGAAGGACAGCCATATGTTCCCCTTTTTATCTTCCAGGATGTTGGAGGGAAAGCCTTTTTTATCCAGGATTTTCATAAAGTCGGGCACTTTAAACTCTCCTTTTTCGGAAACCAATACCCCCCTTGTACTTAAGCAATAGAGGGTACCAGAATAAGACCCGAAAGTCATTTTGTAGACAATAAGTCCGGTTGCTTCCCGGTTATTGATCTCGCGGTGCCATTTCCCGTTTCCATCCCGAACATCCACATTACCGTTAGTAGTGGCAGCCCATAATTTACCGCTATTATCCAGTGTCATGCAGTAAATGGTATCCCTTTCCCGCTCTTTGACAAAACGCTGACCATCGAAACGGTAGAGCTTTTGATCGCTCATCAACACCCATACATTCTGCCGGACATCCACGAGCACCTGGTTGACGACCCTTTCGGTCCCTATGCCTGCTGGATAAAAAACAGTAAAGTACTGACCATTGAAACGGGAAACGGCATTGGAAGTACCTACCCATACCGCCTGTTGCTTGTCGCAGGCAATGGCATTGACAATGTTCTGCGGTAGTCCCCTGCTTTTGTTGAAATTTGTAAAATTGCTACCATCAAAAACGGACAGGCCGCCAAATGTCCCGATCAACAGTTCATTATTAGTATTTTGCGAAAATGTGGTTGCCTGAGATTGTGCCAGCCCATTCTCTACATTAAAATTGATGAAATTATATTTCTGAGCATAGCTGCGCAGGCCCGTAATAGCCGGTAATAACAAAAAAAAAGTTACCGCTGTAAAGAGTAAAAGGAAGCCTGCCCTTTTTTGTAGCTTTAGTCGCATTGTAAATATTAGACCAGCAAAATACGGAAAAAAGAAACTGTGCCCTTCCCCCTAACCGCGTGAAAGCTTCGTTTTGCTTTACAATATAGAATCAATAACTGCCGGCTGTTTTTTAGCGCAATTCAACCTCAAACAGTTTCTCTGTATCAATGAAGCCTTCCAGCTTGTCATATGGCAGTATGGTGCCTACACCTTTAGGTGTTCCGGTAAAGATAACATCTCCGATTTGCAGCGTAAAGAAACGCGAAACGTAGCTGATGATTTTTTCAAAAGAAAAGATTACAACGGCGGTATTACCTGTTACTTTCAGCGAGAAAGGGGTATTATAGACCTGTTCACGATCTATCGGTATAAAATCGCCTACAATGGCGGAATGGTCAAACGCCTTTGCTATTTCCCAGGGGAGGCCCTGACTCTTTAACTTATTTTGGAGGTCCCGGGCGGTAAGGTCTACACCAACTGTCCACTGGTCATAGTACTGCTGAGCGTATTTTTCCGGTATTTTGCGCCCGTTTTTGCATATGCGCAGCACAATTTCGCACTCATATTGCAAGTTATCGGTAAAGCTGGGATAACTGATCGGAATCCCGGACCGGACCAGGGCCGATTTAGGTTTTAGGAAGATGATCGGCTCTTTCGGAAGAGGATTATTTAATTCTTTGGCGTGTTCCATGTAATTTCGCCCGATACAAATTATTTTCATCTTCTGGTGTTTTAGCTATCAATATCTTATGGCACGTGTAAAATTAAATTTTCCTTTTAATAAATCTATACATATAGCAAAAATTCCTTTAAGAATTACAGATATGAACTATGGCAACCATCTAGGAAACGATGCTTTGCTATCT
This sequence comes from Taibaiella helva, assembly GCA_040392235.1. Taxonomy (GTDB): domain Bacteria; phylum Bacteroidota; class Bacteroidia; order Chitinophagales; family Chitinophagaceae; genus Taibaiella; species Taibaiella helvus_A. The sequence goes on from JBEBWN010000181.1 coordinate 5,786, forward strand.
ATTGTTCACGAAGCAAGGGTACAATTTCTTGCTATTAAGGGCTATAATGAACTGGATATCGGTGGATGCGGACTCATTATGGCGGATGCCATGATTGTATATAAAGGTGAAAGTTATTATGGGGATACCCTGAAGGTGGAAATTTTTGTGGATGAGCTTACTCGTTTTTCATTTGACCTGCTGTACAAGGTGACCACGATCCGGGCTGTGGATCAGGTGGTGGAAATAGCACATGTAAAAACCGGGATGGTATGTTATGACTACGCCCAAAAGAAGGTGGTTGCCCTGCCCGGCACATTTGTAGCATTGCTGGAACCGGCCTAAAACGATACTCCGGCAGTTAAAAATGATAACAGCGTAATATTTTATTAATTTTGCTTGCCCGCGACTACCATGTTCGTGGGTATAAAACCAAATTATAATACATAAAACAAATATTAAAATTTAGTTATGGACATTTTTGCGAAATTTCAGAAAGATGGTGGACCGATAGGACAGTATAAAGATCAGGCACATGAGTATTTTGCGTTCCCAAAGCTGGAGGGTGAAATAGCTAACCGGATGATGTTTCGCGGAAAAGAAAAGATTGTATGGAGTTTAAATAATTACCTGGGACTGGCTAATCATCCTGAAGTACGCAAAGCGGATGCCGACGCAGCTGCGCAATGGGGAATGGCTTACCCGATGGGCGCCAGGATGATGAGCGGTAATACGCAATATCACGATCAGCTGGAAAAGGAATTTGCAACATTTATCGGTAAAGAAGATGTTATGTTGCTGAACTACGGTTACCAGGGTATGACATCAGCTATTGATGCCCTGTTGTCGCGTCATGATGTGGTAGTATACGATGCTGAAAGCCATGCTTGTATCATTGATGGTTTGCGTATGCATATGGGTAAAAGGTTTAAATTTAACCATAATGATGTGGAAGATTGCGCCAAGCAATTGGAGCGTGCTACGAAACTGGTGGAAGGTACGCCGGGCGGTATCCTGGTGATCACCGAAGGTGTATTCGGAATGAATGGCAACCAGGGGCGTGTGGCCGATATCATAGCTCTTAAGAAAAAATATGCGTTCCGCCTTTTTGTTGACGATGCGCATGGATTTGGTACCATGGGCGCTAAAGGTGCTGGTATCGGTGAAGAACAGGATTGCATAGAGGGGATAGATCTTTACTTTTCAACATTTGCAAAATCGCTGGCGGGTATTGGTGGCTTCATTGGCGGCAGCAAAGATATTTTATACTATTTACGGTATAATATGCGCTCGCAGATCTTTGCCAAGTCTTTGCCTATGCCTATGGTTATTGGTGGATTAAAAAGAATGGAGATGATCCGTACACGGCCAGAATTGAAGGCAAAACTTTGGGAAAATGTACATAAGTTACAAAATGGTTTGAGGGAAAGGGGCTTTAATATTGGAACAACCAATACGCCCGTTACCCCTGTATATATGGAAAGTGGCGTGACAGACGCAGCGCAGCTGGTTGTAGACCTGAGGGAAAATTATCATATTTTTTGCTCTATGGTCATGTACCCCGTTATTCCCAAGGGTCAGTTAATTCTAAGGCTGATACCAACAGCTGTTCATACCGATGAAGATATCCGCATCACACTAGATGCTTTTTCTGCAGTGCGTGCGAAGCTGGAAAGCCAAAGCTATCCCAAAGCCATCCCACAGGTGACTGCAGTGCCGGCATAATACATGTTGGACAAATTGTTAAGAAAATAGGGCTGGTTCGGAAAGGACCAGCCCTTTGCGTGTACTGCCTTTACTTTTAGGATGACGTATATAGGCCGGGAATGCTGGCAGTGCTCTTTTTTGGAGCAGCCGGTCAACGACGGTTCCTGTTGTTGGGTAATACTGTACGGCATTCGTATCTGAAACGGGGAAACAGGTGCTTCCGTCGTTAGCGAACAAATCTGTACCGGAAAAGGGCCGCGGAGCG
>JBEBWN010000182.1:0-7735 GCA_040392235.1 Taibaiella helva
TTGTATCTTTCCTGATCATCTAACCTCGTATAGCAGATACTTTAACTACATTCGGGGATGCATCCAATTGAGTTTAACAGCAGACCCTATATATACATTTTCCATTAAATTAAATTAAATAAAATAACACATACTAAAAGTAAAACTATGAGGAATAAAACAGGCACTTACTTACTGTTATTAATTGTTTTGTCTTCGACTAAAGTGACAGCGCAAAAAGGTAGCTTCAACCATTTAGATTTTCAACCCCATTTAGGCCTCTCCTGGCAAAGTACTTTGTTTAAGCCTTTCTTTGATTTTTCAACAATCCAAGAGTTATCGGGCATTAGACAGGCTCCCTACAATTGGGAAAAAAACACACAAGGATTGGGTTTGGACCTGGGGTTTACTTTATCGTCCGATTTAAAAAGGAATCATTTTATTGGTACGAAAGTAAACGCCCGCTTTCGATACGACTATGTATATGGTGGATCGGTGGCATGGCCTCACTATGCGGAGGAAACAAAATCGCTTTTGTTGGATTTAAGTGCCGGACTTATATATGTACTAAAAAACAGTAACGACAGGGATTTAATTGTGGAGGCCAGTGTCACAGCGAACCAAATGGGAAAATTTCTACTCTTCGATCCATCGCCTAATCATACTGGGGAATACTACATCTTGAACAATCTCCAGTACACGTCATTAAATTTAGGCGTCGGGTATGACGTAATTAAATTATCCGACAAGTTCTATATTCAATCTGAACTTTTTATTAATTATATCGCAAAAGGCCATCCGGCTTATGAAATCAGAGATTTTATGACCGTCGGAATAAAATCTGCAATAAGATTTAAGCCGGGCTTGGCTACGTGGAAAAGATAAGAATATGCATACTGCGAAAGAACAAAACTGGATCATTATAATAGTATTATGCCGCACCTATTGATAGATTATATATCTGATTTGTCTCAACCTAGTTGGGAAACCAGACACTGTGAGGATGTTGCCCCTTTGACAATGTTCGTATTGAGCTTGATGGGAGTCGAAGGCCTTACATTTTTTGGATATTGATTTCGATTACATCGGCAGAATTTGAGGCAGAGCATACTTCGCACCTTGCAGAATTCCGGCGTGTCGTATATTCAGGTAATTTATTCCATTCAAATCCAAGATTGCCATGGATAATAAAGGTTAGGAAAGCTTGTGGATTTTGAGCGGCCTAAATTCGGACAGAATCTGAACAATCATCAGAGATGATCAAACATGAGAAGTAATATAGTCGATTATCGCGTCTATTTCAGAGGGTGCGAACCATTGGTTTGCCCTATCTTTCTTAAACCAGGTAAGTTGCCTTTTTGCATAATTACGACTGTGTTGTTTGATCAGGTCGACACAATCTTCCAGGCTTGTTTTGCCATCAAGGTAATTAAAGATCTCGCTATAGCCTACTGTTTGCAGATTTTTAAGATGACGCTGAGGGTATAAGGCGGCCGCTTCCTGTAAGAGTCCGGAATGCATCATTTCGTCTACACGGTCGTTGATGCGTTCGTATAATACCGCCCTTGGTAATTCCAGCGCTATCTTAACAATTTCGAAAGCACGGTCCTTCACCCTGGCGCTGCGAAAATGTATAATAGATTGTCCCGTACTTCTTTTAAAAACCAGCGCCCGCATTAATCGTGCTGGATTCTGTTGCTCCGCTCCCATAAAAAATTCGGGATCCTCTGCCCCGGTGGTATGGCTCAACCATTCCATTCCCTTCTCTGCATAATCAGCACGCACTGCTTTTTCTATTTCCTTATCAATTCCAGGCATCTCGTCTATACCTTCGCATAAGGCTTTCAGGTATAAACCGGTACCACCACAAACTATTGCCGTATCCTTTTTATTGAAAATATCGGCGCAATATTCCAAAGCCAACCGTTCGTAGTCGCCGGCGTTCAAATCTTCCGCTATCGAATGAGAATTGATAAAATAATGTTTTACCCGTCTTAGCTCCTCTTCTGAGGGTTTTGCCGTTCCAATGGTCATTTCGCGATAACACTGCCGGGAATCGGCCGAGATAATTTCGGTGCCGAAATGCTCGGCCAATGTTATAGCCACCGCAGTCTTCCCTACTGCAGTAGGTCCGGATACGACAATTAATCTCTTCCTAGACATATATAAAATAACTCCCGAGTAATATACCTGTTATTAGGTTGCCGGGTGTATGGATCAGTATCCGGCGCCAAATTATGCTTAACTTGGCGCCTCAAAAACGCTTAGTTAGTTAATGGATAGGGTATTACAGCCTTCAGGTTTGCCTTTTACCATATTTAATCCCGGTACAAACAACTTTTGGGTTCTGTCTTATTATTTTTAATCACTTATTTTTCTCGTAATTACGTTGCTCACCAACCTGTTGGCGCTTTTTGATTTTGCCTTTTTACTTTTGCCTTAACACTAATAATCTTCTTCCCCACCGCCATCATCTGCCATATCATCAGATCCGTTATTGTCTTCATCCTCATCTCCTTCGTTGCCATACCCTTCGCTCAGGTCTTCGCGGGTGAGATCATATTTTTCCTCAATTTCCAGGAGCCTTTCGTTGGCCAGGCCTTTAATCCCCGTTTGGGCCGGTGCAACACCTTCCTTTTTAGAACAGAAAGGATAATCCTGTTTGGGATTCTCTTCTTTTTCAATCCCGATCAGTTCTACCAGAAATGTCCATTTCTTAGCAGGATCATAAGTGTACACAAATTTCTCATCGGGCTTCTCGACCAATGCCGAAACCGGCGTTTTGATCATCGCCAGCGCCGGAGCCTCTTTTTTATTCACCAGTACTTCCGATGATATTTCGCGTCCACGGGACCAGTTATCGTTGCTCTGAAAGAAAGAAGCAGCATGTTTATTATCAAACTCAAAAGCAGACAGTATGGCTTCATGAAAAACACGGAATGTTTGTCCGGTTTTCAAAACTATATCTCTATATATATTATCATCCTCTTCCCAGTACACACGAAACTTAAATAAGGGCATATTTTTTGATTTTCAGTAACAAAAGTAAACAATATTAAAGATTTACGAAAACCGTCCTCAGCAGGTTAGCTGAGCCGCGCGCATTTTCTTTTGGTTAATTTAATTGCTACTATGTTGCATTTATATTATTTCCGTACTTTTGTCTGCAATACAGAGATGATCAAGCGGGGTTTTAATATCGTTATCAGTGTTGCAATAGTATTGTTATTACTATTGAATGGCACTTCACATGATTTTATCCACCTGTTTTCCGGCCATACGGATACGGTAGATTGTGCCCATGGCGATCATAATAGCCATGAAACATATTTTGAACAGGAGCATCATCACTGTCATTTCCTGGATCTTGAGGTTCCTTTGTTCCTGCATCCCGAAGCACAAGATTTCTTTTTTATAGCCAGGCTGGAGACGCCTGTTTTCATACTACATGAAATAAGAACTTTTTGTCCCGAGCTTCCCCTGGCCTCCTTACGCGGACCACCTGCTGTGGCCTGATCCGGCAAACTGCAAAGGGCTTATATAAGAAGCCCCGCGGATATCCTGATTTTTACACAAGCCTTAGCCAAAGAAAAGGGAGGCTTATGTTTTGGGATATTATCTGCCGGCTATGCCTGCAAACGTCTTTTTGTAATTTTCCAAATCCAGGTTAATGTCTTTTTTAAGGCAGTCTATGGCGCTGTGCGTCATGGCATGCATATTACCTTATATGTCCCTCAGGGGCCAACAGGCTGACTGTGTCCATACACTTTACCTGCACATTGTTGACGAACAGACCCTACAGCCTGTTGTCGGTGCCGTAGTACAATTGAACAAGGTGAACAGCCAATCAGATCCCGACGGCTATGCAGTTTTCCCCCGGGTCTGCCAGGGGCTCTTTCACGTACATGTACAGGCCACCGGCTATCAATCGACCGGCCAGGAGCTGCGGTATGATTATACAGACAGTATCCGGATCGTTTTGCAGCCCTTGCGCAACACACTGGATGCCATCGAAATCAGCAGCCACCGCCAGTCTGTGCAAAGTGCAAACGCTGTCAGCAGCCTGCAAGGCGAAGAGCTGGATAAGCTAAAAGGAAAAAACCTTGCCGGTATGCTCAGCAATATTGCCGGAGTACAAATGCTGCAAACCGGTGCTACCATAGGTAAGCCGGTAGTAAATGGCATGCACAGCAACCGCCTGCTGATCTTAAATAACGGCATCCGGCAAGAAGGACAGCAATGGGGATCAGAACATGCCCCGGAAATAGATCCCTTTATTGCGCAAAGCATTTCCGTGATCAAGGGGGCAGAAGCCATACGGTACGGAGCAGAAGCCATGGGAGGCGTTATTATTATTGAACCGCCCGCCCTGCCTAAGGACAGCGCCCTTCATGCTGAAGTAGATCTGGCCACAGCCAGCAACGGACGCAGTGGTACAGTAGCAGGCATGTTGAGCGGCAACCTGAAAAGAATACCCACCTTATCCTGGCGGGTACAGGGTTCGGGGAAGCAAGGCGGCAATTTTAACAGCGCTCATTATTATCTGGACAATACCGGTGTAAAAGAGTTGAACTATTCTGCAGCCTTGGGCTATTCAGGCAAACACCTGCAATTCGACCTTTTTTACAGCAGGTTCAATACCGAACTGGGTATTTTTAAAGGATCGCATATTGGCAGTAAGGAAGACCTGCTGGCAGCAATCAACCGTGGCGCCCCCGCAACCGAGGGCAGCTTTTACTATGGTATCGACGCACCCAGGCAACATATTGATCACCACCTGCTCAAGGCGAGGGGACATATACACCTGACCGACTACCTGCACATCAACCTGCAATACGGCTTCCAAAAGAACCGGCGGCAGGAATACGATTTGAGGAGAGGCGGCAGAACCAGTATTCCCTCGATGGACTTTGACCTGCTTACCCATACGGCAGATGCCACCCTAGAATATTTTGACGGCTCCCGTTGGAAAGGGATGGTGGGGGTAAACGGAACAATGCAGCAAAACAGCAGTGCAGCGAATCTTTATACCTCACCACTGATACCGGACTACAATAGTTCCGGAACAGGGGTATACGCTATAGGCAAATGGTTGCAGAGGACTTTCGAACTGGAGGCAGGTGTTCGTTATGATTACAAGTATCTTACTGCCCTGGGCTATAGAGGTCCGGTATTGTATGGCGGACAACGTTCTTTTCACAATGTCAGTGGGAGCCTGGGACTCGTATACCATATCAATAACCAGACCGAGTTCAAGTCCAATATAGGAACGGCCTGGCGTCCACCTACTGTGAATGAACTATACAGTACCGGATTGCACCATGGGGCCGCCGCAGTGGAGTATGGCGATAGTAGCCTGCAATCGGAAAAGAGCATACAATGGATGAATACAGTACATTATGCCAATACTGCGCAATGGCTGATCCTGGATGCCGATATTTATGCACACTACTTCAACGGGTATATTTACCTGATGCCTACAGGTACATTTTCAGAAAGCCTGCGGGGTGCCTTTCCCGTATTCCAGGCGGAAAGTACCAATGCTCTTTTTGCCGGCGCTGACCTGTCTGCACAACTCCGCTTCTCCAAACACTTTACTTACCAGGTAAAGGCGGCAATAGTACGGGCTAAGGATGTACAACATGACCGTTACCTTCCTATGATTCCCGCCGACAAATGGGAACATAGCTTAACTGCCCGGTACGATCTCCTTCCTTTTTTACAGGAAAGTTACCTGCAACTAACGCATGTATATGTAGCACGGCAAAGCCGGTATGAGCCGAATAGTGATTTTGCAGCACCGCCACCGGCCTATCAATTAATCAACATTAACCTGGGTACCCAATTACATTTCGGCAAACAAAACTTATCAGTCCATTTTAGTATTGAAAATTTAACCAACGTATCCTATAAAGATTACATGAACCGCTACCGGTATTATGCACATGATATCGGCAGAAATTACGTGCTCAGGTTAAGCTACAGGATATAATTAATCATTAAATATCAAGAACATTTTAAAAATGAAAAAAGTAACCCATATTCTGACGTTCGCTCTTGTTATCACAACTATGCTTGTTCTAAACTCCTGTACAAAAGATCCGAAGCCGGCGCCGGTTGAAGAACAGGAAGAATACGACGACGTACGCATTCATTTTATCACGCTCCATACCGACGGCTCGCAAACAACAGATACCACCAGTGTATCCTTTAACAAGGAAGGCGTGCCCAGCCCCAGCCACAAGCACCTGGCGCCCCATACCCAATACAGGGTGCTGATCGACCTTTTCTACAAAGGGAACAGTATAAACCACGAAATAAAAGAGGAGGGAACAGAACACCAGTTCTTCTTCCTGCCCTCAGCTCCGGAAGGTATAGAAAGCTATTTGTACAATGATAAAGATGCCGATACCCGCGGTATAGGTCTTGATGGCAATATGAAGATCGGTTCAGGAGAATTCGACCTGAAGATCGTATTGCGCCATGGCCTGGACAAGTCTCACCCATCGGCGCAGGCGTTTAACAGCGCTACGTATCATGATGCCGGTGGCGAGGACGATCTGAACATTATGTTTGAAGTGCACGCGGAAGAGTAAGCCCCATGCCCCTCAACCCAAACCGGGTACAGACCTCAGGGTCTGTGCCCTTTTTTGTACAAAATCGTTCATCATTCTCTTCACGGCGCGATCGGCAGTTTCGCTGGGAAAGTGCACTTCCGGTACAGTGCCGTGCTGCAACCAATCGCCGAGTTGTGCCAGGGTTTTGTCCGAAAGCGATGGTAGGACCGGTACGCCTAACTCCAGCAAAGCCGCCGCATTGCACTGTTGCTCATACTGGCCTTTCATCGGCACCACCATCAGTTTCTTACCGAGATACAGTGCCTCGGCGGGGCCTTCGAAACCGGCGCCCAGCAGGGCGCCTGCACAGGACGCCAGACTACCGAGAAAAGCCTCGTTATTGATGCTCACAAAACGGATATGCTCAAAATCAAAATCTTCTTTGCTATGCTTGGAAAATACCTGCCATTGTATATGCCGGAACTGACGTAGTAGTGCGATCAGCGTTATGTCGTCATAAGCCGGGAGGTAAACGGTATAGTGCTTCCCCTGCGTAATATTTAATGCCTGTACAGCGCTGCGGATAACGGGTGGAAATATCTGTGCTCCATACTGCCGGAAATGAAAACCATAGTGCTCATTGCAGGGAGCATAATGCTTTAAAATCAACCGCCCCATCCATCCTCTTCGCGAAGGTTGCGGAGCGGCAGGATGCAATACTGCCGACTGGTGGCTTAAAGCCAGGCAGGGTATACTCCGTAAAGCACAGGCCCAGGCCGAAACGGGCTCAAAATCGTTTACAACCACATCATAAGCATCAACGGGCAGGCGGGTTATATCCCGGATAAAACGGGCGAGGTTCATACGCTTCAGACTACGCAAAAGGTCGATACCGCCATGCCGGCCGAATACAAAACACAGACCGTGTAAACGATATTTTATAGGGAAAGGCAATGCTACTTCAACCTGGTAGCCGCTCAGCAAAACATCGACATCACCATAGCGCTGTAAAACGGGAATAATATCACTGGCCCTGCTCAAATGACCGTTGCCTGTGCCTTGTATGGCATATAGTATTTTCATAACGGATTCAAATATTGTAGTGCGGAATTTTTCCCTGTTGAAGAACAAAGGGGATTGTAGATTAACAATGCGGATTACTTGTTCTTGTGTTGTATCAGCTGCATATCGGACATAAG
>JBEBWN010000183.1:0-7711 GCA_040392235.1 Taibaiella helva
TTGGCCTGAACCCTTCGCAAAAAGGCTTGATTATCGGGAAGATGTTTGGCGTAATGCTCGTGCAAAACACCAATGGAGACATTGGATACCTTACAGCATTTTCGGGCAAGTTGGCAAACAGGAACAGTCATCCCAGGTTTGTGCCGCCTGTTTTTGACATGCTGCAGCCGGACGGCTTTTTTTTGAAAGGAGAACAGGAACTCAATGCCCTTAATGCACAGATCGTACAGATAGAGCAAGCATCGGAACGACTGGCTGCGGAAGCGGCATTGGATAATATACAACAACAGGCCAGGCAGGAACTCAGGGCACAAAAAGAAAAGATCAGGGTCAATAAACAGAGACGCCAGGACCAACGGGAACATGCTGCATTCTCCTTGTGTGCCGAGGGCCATCTTTCAGTTCTCGAAAGCCTGAAGCAGGAAAGTATTAGGGAACAAGGAGAGCTGAAATTCCTCCAGAGACACTGGAAAAAGGCGACGGAAGCCGCCCTAACCCACCTGGACACCTTCAGGGCAGCAGTACAAAAACTAAAAACAGAACGGAAAACCAAATCGGCAGAACTGCAGGAACAATTGTTTGCACAATACAATTTTCTCAATAAAGACGGCGTATTCAGAAACCTGAAAAGCATTTTTGCGACAAGCCATCCCGACAATCCACCCTCCGGAGCTGGCGAATGCGCAGCGCCCAAAATGTTGCAATATGCGTTTCGGCATCAGTTAAAACCCCTGGCCTTTGCAGAGTTCTGGTGGGGACAATCGCCGGTTTCAGAGATCCGGAAGCACGGGCACTTCTACCCCGCCTGCCGGGGAAAGTGCGAGCCGATTTTGGCACATATGCTGAGCGGCGTCGAGATGGACCCCAATCCTATGCTACAACAGCAAGATCTGGGCTGCCAGTTAAAAACCGTTTACGAAGACGAGCATATCGTAGTTTTAAATAAGCCCGCCGAACTGCTCTCCGTTCCCGGCAAGATCGCCGCACCCTCTGTTTTGTCCATACTACAGCAGCGCTATCCTGATGCCACCGGCCCATTACTAGTGCACCGGCTCGACATGGCTACTTCCGGTCTGCTTATTGCCGCCAAATCAAAAGAGGGCTACCAATACCTCCAAAGCCAGTTCATAAAGAAAACAGTAAAAAAGACATATATTGCTTTACTGGAAGGTATTCTAACGACCAGTCAGGGCCGCATTGAATTACCCCTGCGGGTAGACCTGGATAACCGGCCCCACCAGCTCGTCTGCTACGAATATGGCAAACCGGCCATCACAGAATGGACAAAGATTTCGGAAATTAACGGTCGTACCCGGGTTAAGCTATTTCCGCTTACCGGGCGCACCCATCAACTACGCGTGCATTGTGCTCACCAGGCCGGCCTTAATATTCCGATCGTGGGCGACGACCTTTATGGCAAAAAAGAACATCGCCTGCATTTGCATGCCCATAGCCTGAGTATTAAACATCCTGCTACCCGCCAGGAGATGACTTTTATTTCCGAACCGCCTTTTTAACTAGCAATAGCCGGATTCTGATGGTTATAATGGTTATAATGGACCATTTTGTATTGTTGGACATGCGCGGCACGCCCGCGCCAGCTCGGAGCCACATCGAAGGGCCAATTTCTTTTTGGTTTTGCCTTTTCACTTTTGACTTAACACTAGCACTATTAAAGAGCTATCCTGGTATACCCTGCGCTACAGCACATTTCAGGCGCTCACCCTCCCGCACCAATTCACCCACATCTATTGCAAGCCCTATAACATACCGTAAACGTACATCAACCTGTTTACCCAGCTTGGCAAAACCAAACAGCCGGGCCATATACCGTAACAACTCTTCTTCTTCAATACTCAGGTTACGTGCTGCCGTATCCAGTAATGCCACCTTCAACTCTTCCGGTGCGATATCATCTATATCCCGTTTTTCCCCTCCGTTATTCCTGTAATAATCCATTGGGTTCTGGTTTTTATTCCAGTAAAAAACCTGGTGATGCCTTACCTGTACCAGAGCCATCTCGTTAATGACTGTTTCCAGGTGCTTATCCAGTTTCGTACTTACCCTGCTGATACTCCAGGCCTTCAACAACCGCCGGTAAAGCAAACTCTTACTGATTGGTGCTTCTGCTGTCATTATCATTTGTATCTGCTGCTTTAGCCGATCCCGGTTAATTGCGGCGTAAATCAGTTCACTGCTGGCCCCTGGAACAGGCGCTGGCTTATAAATAACATAGCCCCTGACTTTACCGCCAGCTTCCCTTGGATCTATTGTTTCTGGTAGCTCTGCAACCGGCGGCAACTCCTGCGGCTCCTCATCCGGAGCAGTGGCACCGGTTTCGCCCACCGACAATAACCGCTCAATTTCCACGAGCACCGCATCGACAATACGAGCTGCATCCTCGTACCAGTCCAAGGTCCATATACGGTAAATATTCCAGCCCAGATCTTTTAGCACAGCAGGAGTAACCCTGTCCCGGTCGTTTGTTGTACGGGCACTGTAATAGTAATAACCGTCCAGCAATATGCCCAAAATATACTCCTGAGGTCGCTCCGGATGCACAATACCTAAATCAATTTTAAAGCGCGAAGTACCAATATTACAGTTTATATTTAATCCTTTCCGGCGCAACTGTTCGGCAATTGCATCCGACAAATGCTTCCTTTGGACCTCTTCTTGCAGGTCTTCAGGTCTCATCGATAATTGCCCCCGTTCGGCAAATTGTAAAAAGGCCTTCAGCCCGGCAACTCCTTCAGCATGCGTACGACCCAAGTCAATCTGATCAGCCCTCAGAGTGGCAAATACATGCATTTCGTAACGAGCCCTGGTTACCGCTACATTAAGTCGACGCCAACCGCCGTTTTGATTAAGCGGGCCAAAATTCATGCTCATTCGCCCCACTTCATCCGGAGCATAGCCTACCGAAAATAAAATTATATCCCTTTCATCACCCTGTACATTTTCCAGGTTTTTCACGAACAGAGGCTCGTCACTTTTCATTGCAGAAGCCTCCAGGCCGGGATCAGACATAAATAGCTCTTGCAACATATCTTCCACCAGACTTTGTTGTGTTTGACTGAAAGTCACCACTCCGATACTTTTTCTGCACTGCAGAATATCGGTGTAATGTGATTGAATAAACCGTACAATAGCCGCAGCTTCAAACCTGTTCGTGCGCGTTTTCCCCTTGTCATAAAAACCGGCAACCTCATGATAACGTACTTTCCGATCCTGGTCATCTGCCGACGGAAATGTAAGCAGCCGGTTTTCGTAATAATGTACATTACTGAATGCTATAAGACTTTCGTGCCGGCTACGGTAGTGCCGCAGCAGGAACTTTGAGGGCACAGACAGGGCCAAACAATCGTCTAATATACTTTCCAGGTCCTCCAGGTCAGTATATTCCTCTTCAGACCGTATTGTATTAAAGAAAGAAGTGGGCGGCATCTGCTTCGGGTCGCCCACGATAACAGCCTGCTTAGCCCTTGCCAAAGCGCTAACGGCTTCGCAGGTAGGCAATTGCGAAGCTTCATCAAAAATAACCAGGTCAAAATGCCCGGTATCGGCGGTAAAATATTGAGCCGCCGAAATAGGACTCATCAACATACAAGGCGCTACACGGGGTAAGAGCCCAGGCAACTGATCAAACAAGCGGCGGATACTCTGTCCGCGACCGCGACTCTTAATAGCTCTCTGTAAAATACCGAGCTCCGAACTTTGCAGGGCGTCTGTCGCCGCATCCGGCACATTTCCGGCAAGCTGCAAGCGCAGTTCCTGTAACATCAACGACTGGAAGTCGCCTGCAATCTTTCGATAATGCTCAATTTTACTTTCCCAAAGCAGGGCATCAAAAAGACTCAATGACTCATTTTGCGCTATCGCAACCTGGGCCAGCGCCGTATGCACGGCATAGTTGCAATAATCAACCAGTTCGCTGCTGGTACAACTACCCTTTTCATAGGCTTCTATCAACCAGCCCAGGTGCAACGATTCCCCTTGTCGCGATAACTGCCTATAGTTTGCCCAGTTTTTTAAGCCGGGCAAATGCGTTTTTATATTGTGCAGATGCATCAGGCTATCTTCTGCATTAAGGCTTTCGGGCACAAACACGCCAGCCGTCAGCATATCCAGGTTCTGGTTTATTTCACTCCATGCCTGGCAGGCCTGCAGGTAATCCGTCATCTGCATAGTATAATGCGTTGGAAGGTATGCTATCTGCGTCACGCCATTTTCGGCCATTAACTGTAGCCAACGGGATAATGCCTGGGGGGCCCAGGCCTCCATAATATGCGCCAGGCGGCGCACCAAAGCTACCTTCCGCTCCAAAGGCCCGGTATCTGACGCTTCCTTGTCATATTGCCCGCCAATAATACTCCTTAATACCGAGAAACGATCGTCTGCAATAAACAGCGAAAGCATCTTCCAGCGATCGTACTGAGCAAACAACTGCTCCAGCTCCAGATCGCTTGTAAAAGCCTGACGCCGGTACATCGACAAAGATTTCCGTATCCGTCTTTTTCCTAACCATCTCGGCAAAAACCAGGCGTCCCGGGCGCTTCGCCATTGCATTTCATAAGCTCCAATATCAAGAGTCAGAATATGTTTATCATAATCCGCCAGGATCTCAGCAGTTGCCGTACAATACTGCTGGTAATGCAGTACCCATTCTTCGTAAATACTATACTGATCCTGGTCAGACAGGTAACGGCAGAACGCCAGAGACATATCCGGCATATTTTGCAAGGCGTGCACAACCTTACTCAATAACAACCATAGCTTTGGCGTATCGAGCGTAAAAGGGAAATCCAGTTGCTGTGCCAGATCCGTAGCCTTGCGTCTTATGTCTGGCAACAACTGCACAAGCTGTTCTGTTTGCGTAGTAAGCGTATTATGAAGCGAAGCGGTGTAGGAGAAGTCCTTCCAATGTGCAAAAGGACTATTTTTCGGGTCAGTTACGAGCTTGCAAACAGACTGGAACTGCGGCAACCAGTCTTCCCATTGCCGCCATAATACTGTGTCCAGCTTCTCCACTATGGTTCCCGGTGCTTCAAGACGTGAAAAAGACCGATCGCGGTAGGCCTCCAGCGCCGTAATACTATCATAAAGGCTCCAACCCGCCGGGCCTGGCTCATGCAAAACACGTACGTAGCGGCTTATGGACCGGCGTACATTATCCAGGCGTTCTGCCTCCCGGCTAAAATCTGCCGATCTCCTGCCTTTAACAACCGACAACGTCCTGGACAATTGCTCCAGAACATCCGATTTCTTCGATTTATTGGAGTGCAACTCCAGGGTAAAAGGCGCCAAACCAATCTGTGCCAGACGTCTGTATACCACATCCAGGGCTGCTTTCTTAGCCGCCACAAAAAGAACCCTCTTTTTCAGATATAAAGCGTCTGCAATAATATTCGTAATGGTTTGTGATTTTCCGGTACCCGGCGGTCCGTGCAAAATAAAGCTCTCCCCTTGCCGGGCAGCCCATACCGCTTCCATCTGCGACACATCAGCCGATATGGGCAGCATAAGCTGGCCCGAAGACAAAACCTCCAGATCCACCTCTTCCCTAATAGCGGGCACTATTGTCCTATCCAGTTGCCCGGAAATCAGGCTTTTTACTAAACCACTTTTCTGTAACGCTTCCCGGTGCTCTACAATATCCTTCCACAGGATCAGCTTATTAAAAGAGAAATTGCCCAAAACCAGCTGTTCCGAAACGTCCCAACCCTTCAGATGCATTACGGCCCGGCGCATCAGGCCCATAATCTTCGGCACATCCACTCCTTTTTCATCAAGAGGCAATTGATCCAGCATGTGTAGCTCCAGCTCATACTCCTGCCTTAAAAACTCCAGCAGGGTAGTATTCACAAGCGCCTCTTCACCGTTACTTCTCAATGTAAACCTGCTGTTAACCGACCTCCGGCCTATTTCGACAGGCAAAAGAAGGATGGGGGCCTGCCGAGGCTGATCAGGCGTTTTGCGGTCATACCATTTTAGCAAACCCAGAGCCAGGTAAAGCGTACCCGACCCGTTTTCTTCTATCGCTTGCTTTGCATTCTTATACATATAATCCAACACCTGGTCCAGGTCCTGCTGGTGGTAATAAGTAAGCAAGCGGTTATGCTTTAACTCTTCCTGTGCTGTTTGATATAAAGGAGAGGAGCTGTGCAGTGCCGGCGAAAAATGATTGTATTTTCTCAGAACAGGCGCCTGTGTATCGGCTGCAAGGGAAAAACTTTTACCCTCTGATAAAACATCTTCAAGGCAACTGATATCCAGATCTACCAACTGTAGCATATTACGGCTCATACGCAGGTTCAACAGGTTATTGCGCAACGAGAGATCGAGTAGCTTCCGCTCCCATATTTTTTGCTTGTCCCTTGAGCGATCTGTGTCCAACAAGTCTTCCTGGTAAATGGCGCCGAGGTTAAAATCCCCTTCCCCCTCCTTAACCGGAAAATCAGGTTGAACATCACTGTCCAGAAATGCCCGGTCTGTATCCTCCACCCTTAGCGGCAAGGGACGTATATGGGCAACCCTGGCAGAACGGATGTCGATCGCCATCAGGAATTCCTCTTTTTCGATCAACTGGGCCTCCGCCAGATGCAGGGCCTCACTGAACGAAACAACGTTTCCCTTACAAAGGCAGGTAACTTCTATGGCTACCATTTCACGAATGCCCCGGGCCAGCCGTTTGGTAATAGCCGTCTTATCATCATTAACCACTGCACTCAATTTATCATCCTGCAGCCAACAACCCACAAAGGCATGCCCCTTTACAATGATCAGAACAGGGTTCAAACCAATAGCTTCCAGGCAGGCTGCAAAGAGCAAACTCATGTCTATACAATTTGCAAATTTTTCCTTCTGAATGGTATGCAACAACCGTAATCTTTGCCCTTCATCTTCGTAACCAGGAGCCAGCGCGCTATATACGATCTCCTCTGCCTTAATGGCCGAGTAAATTGCCGAAACAGTTTGCAATACCTGGGTCGCGTCCCCCTCCTGATAGGCCGTAAATGCGGTCTTTCCCCCTTGTCCTTCCCCGATAACGATCGCTCTCCGTTTTATATGATACACATAAGGATGATTTGGGGTAACATAGGCAGCTATCAGTTCCGGCAGGACACGAAGCCCTCCAAAATATTCAAGGGGTTGAACCAGTACGGCAAATGTCACTTTTGCAACAAGCCCATTTGCTCCGGCAACAGAGATGGTAAACACCGCCTTCTCCGTTTCCGACAATTTATCAAGGAACCCCCGGTCGATTGCCAAACTGTCAAGCGGAATTTTAAAATCCCTCCGGGCGGGAATACGCGCCATTGTATAACGGAATGGCCTTATACAGGGAAGATCAGATGTTATATCCACTACCGCAGAAAAGAGGTCCGTATCCGATCTGTTTTCCACAGTCAGCGACTGTATAGGTTTGATATCATTCAGGTATTGTGCTATGTTCAACGTAGGAAACACTTCTTTGTGTATCACAATGGACGCCTGATCTTGCATAAACTTTTTTTGCATTTTAGTTTTGAGTCCCGGGAAAAAGTAAAAATACTGCTTGTAACCGTTATAATATCATAAAAAACAAGTGCCCATCTATCTGGGTCGACACAGGAGCCAGCATTAAGATAGTGCACCATTCCCGGGAAATACATCCTACAAAGGGAAAATGTTTTTCGTACTTTAGCATTTATAAATGATAAATTTTTGG
>JBEBWN010000184.1:0-7680 GCA_040392235.1 Taibaiella helva
CTAAATGAAATTTTCACATAACAAGATGCAATCGCTCATAAAACAAATTAAAGCCACTGCTGCTATAGCTATAAATCATCTGTATACCACCCAGGTAACCGAAGATGACATTCAGGTCAATGAAACCAAACCCGATTTTTCCGGCGACTATACCGTGGTTTTATTCCCCTTTGTAAAGTTGCTGTGCCAAAACCCGGCCGTACTAGGGAAAGATATCGGTGATTATCTGGTACACCACAACAGCGACCTCTTTTCGGCCTATGATGTGGTAGCCGGATTTTTAAACCTGACCGTAACGGATAAATACCTGGCGCTATTTTTGGGGCATACTTACAAAGACCCTCTATTGGGCATGCAGCAAAATAGTCCGAAAAAAGTTATGATCGAGTACTCTTCGCCCAATACCAATAAACCCCTGCACTTCGGACACCTTAGAAATATATTCCTCGGCTGGTCTGTTTCGGAAATCCTTAAAACAAATGGTCATGAAGTTGTTAAAGCCAATCTGGTTAATGACCGCGGTATCCATATATGCAAATCGATGATTGCCTGGATGCGCTATGGCAATAATACCAGCCCCGAGAGCGCAGGTATTAAAGGAGACCATTTGGTTGGCGATTACTATGTACGTTTCAACGATCAATATAAGCAGGAAGTAGAAGCTTTGATTGGTGAAGGCTATGACAAAGAACGTGCAGAGAAAGAAGCGTCAATAATGAAAGAAGCCCAGGACCTGCTCCGGAAATGGGAACAGGGGGATCCGGAAACGATCAACCTGTGGAAAAAAATGAACGGATGGGTTTATAAAGGGTTCGAAGTTACTTATAAGAACCTGGGAGTCGACTTCGATAAAATGTATTATGAGAGTGATACCTATTTGCTGGGTAAAGAACTGGTGGAAGAAGGTTTGCAAAAAGCTGCGCTGTTCCGGAAAGAAGATGGCTCAGTATGGATAGATCTAACAGCAGACGGCCTGGATGAAAAATTACTGTTGCGCTCTGATGGAACCTCTGTTTACATGACCCAGGATCTGGGTACCGCAAAGCTGAAGTTCAACGATTTTCAGATGGATCAATCCGTATACGTTATCGCAGACGAGCAAAACTATCATATGCAGGTCTTGAAACTTATTCTGCAGAAACTACAGGAACCCTGTGCAGATGGTATCTACCACCTTTCTTATGGAATGGTAGAACTACCTACCGGCCGAATGAAAAGCA
The DNA here is from genome assembly GCA_040392235.1 of Taibaiella helva. Lineage (GTDB taxonomy): Bacteria > Bacteroidota > Bacteroidia > Chitinophagales > Chitinophagaceae > Taibaiella > Taibaiella helvus_A. The sequence goes on from JBEBWN010000184.1 coordinate 1,221, forward strand.
GGGAAGGTACCGTAGTAGATGCCGACGATATGCTTGCGGAAATGATCCGTCTTGCGCAGGAACAAACGGAAGAGAAAACAACCAAAATACAGGAATTCAGCTCTGAGGAAAAAGAACAGCTATACCGTATGATTGGACTGGGCGCCCTTAAGTTCTACTTATTGCGTGTTGAACCCAAAAAGAAAATGGTTTTCGACCCGAAAGAATCTATTGATCTCCATGGCTTTACTGCCACATTTATACAATATGCACATGCAAGAATTTGCTCCATACTACGTAACCACGAGCTGGCATACGGACAATTTGTGGTAGGCGAGCGTCTTACGCCAATGGAAAAAAGCCTTATACTCCTGATGGAGCAATTCCCTGGTGTGCTCGAAAATGCCGCTAAAGACTATAGTCCGGCTGTGATCTGTAATTACGCATTCCGCCTGGCACAAACCTTCAACTCTTTTTACGACAAGCATAGTATCAGTAAGGCAGAAAGCGAAGAAAAAAAGCAACTTAGGCTTATGATTATTACTATGACTGCCACCATTTTAAAAAGGGCAATGGCCACATTGGGAATAGAAGTACCCGAGAAAATGTAATCAGGTTCATAACAGCAAAAAAAGCCAGAAGATAAAAGATCTCCTGGCTTTTTTGTATTGATCTATACCATCCTGATGGAGATTTTCAGGGTAACTACCGGCTCCAGCCGCAAGCATGTTTTAATAGCTTCCGCTATATCTTGAGGGCCGCAGGCTGTTCCATCATTACAGCAGAGCGGTTGATGCCGCCGGATTTTCATCAAAAGGAAGCAGAATAAAAACTAAAAATACTTTTTTTCCCTAATGATTGTTCTTAAATTCGCATATTATGTCTGCTCAATTCTGATTAACAGATAGACGGACAGGGGTGGAAGCATCTTTTTGAACTTTATATGTAACTAACCCGGAAGGGGAAAATGTATTTTGTTTATGACTACACAGCAGCTAGACCACAATGCAGGGGAACAAACGCTAACAGAACTATGGATATCGCTTGAATTTCCAGGCAAGTTATTTTGCTCTTTAAACGGAAACGAACTGGTACTTAATGAGACAGCCTACGGGCCTCAACGAAAACTGGCAGATCTTAATCCCGAAAACTGCACGACTGTCGTAAATATGCTTGCAGAAAAGTTTAAGGAAATACAGGACAGAGTAGCGGAATTAGAAAACGAATGGGCGCAAACAGAAGAAAGGCTCAAGTTTTCCGGGAAGATTGCCCGTTTAAAAGATTATCTGGGCAAGGCGGGCGCCATTGGCGATTATACCCCGGTCTATAAAAACCTGGAAGAAAAAGAAGCCGAAATTCAAAAAATTGCCGATAAGTTTTACCAGGAAAAACTAGCGCTGGTTGAACAGGCCGAAGCTATTAAAGATTCGGAAGAGTGGCGGGAAACAACCGAAAAATTCAGAGCTATTGTTGAAGCCTGGAAAAATGGACATTCCGGCGACAAATTCAGATACGATCGTCTGTGGGATAGGATAGAACAAGCACGCAGCCGGTTCTATGACCGTAAACGTCAGCACCATGAAAGCATCGAACAGGAAATGATGCAAAATCTGGACCTGAAACTGGAAATATGTGAAAAAGCAGAAAAACTGGCCTCTTCGGAAGATTGGAAGCAAACAGCTGACTTACTGAAAAGCCTGATGGATGAATGGAAAACCATTGGTAAAGTTGTTTCTCCGGAAAAAAATGAAGAATTATGGAAACGATTCCTGAATGCACGAAATGCTTTTTTTGACCGGAAAAAGCAAAACTTTGAACATATACAAGCGGACCAGGAAGCTAACTACCTGCGGAAAATGGCATTGGTAGAACAAGCCGAATTGCTTTGCAACGACAGCAATTGGAAGGAAACCACCCAACGCATGGCAGAAATCATGGAGGATTGGAAAAAAATAGGTAAGGTTCCTTTTGAAAAATCAGAGGAGATATGGAAGCGCCTCCAGGATGCAAGGGATAAATTCTTCTCCGCAAAACGGCAAAACGCCGAGGAGAAAAGAATAAACCTGGAAGAAAATTATTCTCTTAAGTTAGCTTTATTAAACAGGGCAGAGCAACTGCAGCACTCCCATGAGTGGAAAGCGGCTACCGAGGAAATGAATGAATTGATGCAGGAATGGAAGAAAATCGGTCATGTTCCACGGAAATACGGCGATGAACTATGGGAAAAATTCATTGCAGCTAGACATTACTTCTTTGACAGAAAAGACGAAGACCGGGAAAAGAGAAAAAGCCGTTTTCAGAATCAAATGGATAGCCGTTATCAACAAACAAAACAATTCCTTCAAAAAATAAAAGACGAGCTCCGCGAAGAAGAAGAAAAATTGAACGATTTCCAGGAATCGCTTAAAAATACCACGGGAGATTCTCCCAAAGAAATCGAACTGCGCAGGCATTTAGAAAACCTCATTCATCAAATTGAGAAAAAAATCCCGGAAAGGAAAGAAAAGATCAATGAGGTAGCAAAGCAGTATGAAGAACTCCAGGAAAAACGAAACGAGATTAAAACGGAAGAACAGGCCAGGTAAGCTGAATTTCAAAATCCCGGTAATATTACTTTTATTACCGGGATTTTGTTATGACGGATGCCACCAACCCATTGAAAATACTTAATTTATCGCTTTAAACAATGCGTGATTAATTATCAAAAAATTAGCTTTCGGGTTTGCCATTTTACTAATGTCCGGTCATTGTACTTTTTCGAATTGTTGTCGCATAGCTTATTGATCATCAACTCTTTCCGTTTTTGGTTTTGCTTTTTAACTTTTGACTTAACACTAGTTACTTCATTACAAACATTCCTTTGCCGGCCATCGCCGGAATAATACGGATTTAACAACCTTAATTATATGGATGATATTTCCAATATCCAACTTTCCGAGATCGTAACCGTTTTTATTACACTATTTGCTGTAATAGATATACTTGGTTCCATTCCTGTACTTATCGGATTGAAAAAGAAAATGGGTGAGATCAATAGTTTTCAGGCTACATTGGTCTCGGGAGCCTTGATACTGGCTTTTTTCTTTGCCGGCGGCGAAATGCTGAAGTTTATGGGACTGGATGTTGCCTCATTTGCCATAGCCGGTTCCCTGATCATTTTTTTCCTGGGTATGGAAATGATTTTAGGAATCGAATTTTTTAAAACGGAAAGCGGCAGCAAATCTGGCAGTGTTGTACCTATAGCCTTTCCTTTAATTGCCGGTTCCGGGACATTGACTACTGTTATGTCGCTTAAAGCCAGCTATCATCACTATAATATATTAATAGGCATATTGTTAAACCTGATCATTGTCTTTATATGCCTGCGCTCTCTCAATCTGATCGAGAAATTATTAGGCCCTTCAGGTATCATGGTGGTGCGCAAATTCTTCGGCGTTATCCTGATCGCTATTGCTGTAAAACTATTCAAGCAGAATGTCGGCTTATAGAGCGCGTTTCAGCTTTTCCACAATTAATTAACAAAAACAGGTAATTTTGCATCTTTAAGGCAATTTAACCATAGAGATGAGAAATATATTTTTGTTGATCGCAGCCGTAATCGGAATAAGTTTGGGCAGTTGCTCAAAAAAAGAGACCGATTGTGGGGGTAATATATCTGCTGCGCCTGAAAACGAGGTAGAGGTATTGGAGCAATATTTAAAATCCAATAATATCCAGGCGCAAAAAAATGAATATGGATTTTACTATACTATCGAAAAGGATGGTGTTGGCGAAAAACCATCAACTTGTAACAATGTAACGGTAAGCTACCGTGGCTGGCTTACTAACGGATACGTATTTGACGAAGCCCGCAATATCAGCTTTGACCTGAAAGGACTTATAAGAGGCTGGCAAGCCGGTATTCCACTGATTGCCAAAGAAGGCAAAATAACATTGTACCTGCCGCCCTCTCTTGGATATGGCACCCAGGGCAATAATAAAATACCGGCCAATTCTATCCTTATTTTTTCCATCGAACTGGTAAGGATTAATAATTAGGACTAAATTAAAAGTCTATCTTTGTCTGAATTGTTTTTTTAATTTAATCATTTCGTGTAGAAGATTTGGGTTTGTTGAGGATTGCTTCCTCATTCTAATATAAGGTTTGTGATTTTGCAGCTTGCTGTCACCGGGGTAAAACCGATGGCTAAGCTAAATACTGCAACCCAGATTGTCCCTCTGCACGTCGATATATAAATAGGTCATCTCATGGGATGTGGAAGTTGCGGAACAAAAGCCGCAGACGGGAAACCAGCTGGTTGCCAGAGCAATGGCGGCTGCTCCACCGGAGGCTGTAACCGTCTGAATGTATTTAATTGGTTGGCTGATCTGCCTATGGCAGATTTTGGCAAACCTTATCCTATTGTTGAAATATCCTTTAATAAGGGGAGCCGTAAAGACTTTTATCGCAATAATACCCAGCATATATTGGAAAAAGGCAGCTGGGTAGCTGTTGAAGGCGCAAGCGGATTCGACATCGGACAAATTAGTCTCACAGGCGAGCTGGTAAAGCTGCAGATGAAAAAATACGGTGTTTCTGAAGCAACCGAAATGAAACGGATCATACGCCCTGCGGCCGACCGTGATATGGAGCTGTACAATACCGCGAAAGACCGGGAGCGGGAAGCCCTGGTTAGATCAAGGGCCATTGCCAAACAGCTTAATCTGGATATGAAAATTGCCGAAGTAGAATTTCAGGCTGACGGGAAAAAAGTTTGTTTCTTTTACACCGCAGATGCCCGGGTCGACTTCAGAGAGCTCATTAAAGTTTATGCTTCTGAGTTCAGGGCTAAAGTGGAAATGAGGCAAATAGGGGCACGACAGGAAAGCGGAAAAGTAGGAGGCATAGGCTCTTGCGGCCGGGAATTATGTTGCAGCACCTGGCTGACTGATTTCAGAACAGTAAATACTACGGCGGCACGATATCAGAATTTATCCATAAACCAGGCAAAACTATCCGGGCAATGCGGCCGTCTGAAATGCTGTCTTAACTACGAGTTAGATACCTATATGGATGCCCTGCATGGATTTCCCGAGGGGGCAGACCATATTGAAGTGGCTACCGGAAAGGCATATTTGCAGAAAAAAGATATTTTCCGAAACCTGATGTGGTATAGCTTCGGCGGCAGCAATAAACAATATCCACTCACGATAGAAAGAGTGCAGGAAATATTGATACTGAATGCAGAAGGCGTTAAACCAGATGATTTGGAAGCCGTGGAAATACAGGTAAAGCTCAAAGATGCGGACAAATCAGTAGATATGGGCTTTATTAATGATGTAGGACAACTTACATTAAGTGCCCTGTCTAAAGGAAAAAAGAAAAAATCGAAACAAAATACTTCCGGTAATAGGGCGAAAGGTCAGCAAGCACAGGCTAATGACCAATCAGGTTCAAAACCAGGAAAAAACCAGGAAAACAAACAAGCTAAACCTGCCGCACAGCAGGCAAAAGGCGGTTCTCAACACCCCACTGCGAAACCACAGAACCCGCAGGGCCAGCAGGGAAAGCCCCGACCACAAAACAAACCGGTTCAAGGAAAACCACAACCTGGCCAGGTAAAAGAGGCGGGCGCACCGGCAGAAAAGAGAGAAGCCAATCCAGGCAACAGGCAACCTAAAGAAAATCAGGCCCCCAAAAAATTTAACCGCCCCAAACAGCAACAAGGTAGGAGCAAAGGTGGAGAAGAGGCAAAAAAAGAACAATAAGGTGTTATGCAATCCTTTGCCAATCGCTTACAAAAAGTAAACCGGCATATATCCCGTTGGGCAGGACGACAAGGAATTTCCTGCTATCGCATATATGACCATGATATACCGGAATTTCCATTCTGTATCGACAATTATGAAGGTTACCTGCATGTTGCCGAATACAAAACAGCCCGGAAAACAGAAGATGGAGCATATGACGCCTGGCTGGAATCTTGTATTCAAACCATATCCCTTGCTATAGGTGTAGATATCAGCAAAATATTCATCAAAGAACGGAGGCGTTTGGCGCGCCGTACAGAACAATACGAAAAGGTAGCGCAGGAACAACAAACCATCATTGCCCGGGAGAATGGCTTACAATTTTGGGTAAACCTGACCGACTATCTGGATACCGGCCTTTTCCTGGATCACCGGCCTTTAAGGGCTATATTCCGGGATGAGGCTGCCGGTAAACATGTTCTGAATCTATTTGCTTACACAGGCGCTTTTAGCGTGTATGCCGCCGACGGTAACGCAGAAAGTATCACAACAGTGGACCTCTCCAATACTTATATCGACTGGGCCAAACGTAATATGCAATTGAACGGGCTTCTGGACCACCAAAAGCATACTTTCCTGCAAAGCGACGTAATGGATTTCCTTAAAGGATATAAAGGGCAAAAGTTTGACCTGGTATTTGTAGATCCGCCGGCATTCAGTAACAGTAAAAAAATGAAAGGTACCTGGGATA
>JBEBWN010000185.1:0-7638 GCA_040392235.1 Taibaiella helva
ATCAGTAATCTCCTGCAACAACAGCAGATCGGGCAACTAAAAGCCAGAATGGAAGGTGAAAACAAGGAACGGAAACGAATAGCACAGGAATTACACGACGGGATATGTAACATGATCAGCGCCGCACGTATGCACCTGGATAACTCTCTTAAAGAAAAGGACGAAAGCGAAGAATACACTAAAGGCATGAAATTACTGGACGAAGCTTACGAAGAGCTACGGCAAACATCGCACAACATGTTCCCCGAACCTTTGTTAAAATACGGTCTGGAAGAAGCCCTGTCGCAGTATTGTGAGAAAGTAAGTAATCCTCCTGTATTTATGGTTTATTACCAGTCGCTGGGTCAAGCCAGGGAAGTGTCGCCGGAAATAGCATTATCGATTTACCGCATAGTTCAGGAATCTGTACACAATGCCATCAAGCATGGAAAGGCGGATGAAATCATTGTACAAACGATATTGGAGGAAAACGGCGAAGTTTCGCTGACAGTTGAGGATAATGGAAGAGGGCTGAAAAATAAAAATGAAAAAAGTCCGGAAAATGGCATCGGGATGGATAGCCTGCAGCACAGGGTGCATTTGCTGGGCGGAACAATAGAAATACAAAGCCAGGCGGGAATAGGTACTACAATAAATATAGCCTTCCGGAGGCAGGTTGTGCCTTGATAATATTAGGCTTCTCTATTGCACATTGCGCGTGTTTCGTTTGTACCGGGTCCCGCTGTCTGGTGGTTTAATCTGCTGCAGGCGGGGCAGGCCATGTTATCTTATAGATGGAATATGGCCTCTCTGGTAGTGTATGGGATAAACTCTTGCTGTGCTGTTGATTTAATATTATTTTTGAAAATTATAATAGCAAAGTATGGTCAAGGACGATTGAAGTGAGTATAACTGATGATCACCAAATGGTTATAGATGGCTTGAGGTATATGATATCGCAGAGCCAAAACATTGATATAATAGATACTTTCAATAATGGCACCGCCCTCCTCGAAGGTTTGGCAAAACGTCGTCCTGATGTGCTTTTGCTGGATATACAACTTTCCGACTACATTGGCGACGACCTGGTGCCCCTATTGCTGAAACAATACCCCGACTTAAAGATAATAGCCATTACCAGCATCGACACTCCGGTAAGGGTGAAGGAATTGATCCGGAAGGGATGCCTGGGCTATTTATCCAAAAATACCCAGGCAAAAATTTTGGTGGAAGCTATTGAAAGCGTTTACGAAGGGAAGCCTTATGTCGACAATAGTTTAAAAGAGCGGTTGCTGGACAATATGTTTGGGTTTGAGCCGCGAAAACAAAAGGACAAAGTCATTTTGACCCGCAGGGAAAAGGAGATACTCCAGATGATCATTAATGAATATTCCAGCAAGGATATCGCGGAAAAACTATTTATCAGTCAGAATACCGTTGAAAATCACCGGAAACACATTATGGAAAAGATGGAAGTAAAAAACATTGCCGGCCTGGTCAAAAAAGCGCTCCTGCTGGGCTTAACTGATAGCGGTAGGGAAATGTAATTTGTCCTGCAAAAAAGGCATTCCGCCTCAGTAAAGTTTTGCCGTTTTCTTTTTTTCATTTTCTTTGCCGAAAATTTTCATGTTATGGTTGTACGCAGTAAAGCTCCTCTCCGCATCGGCCTGGCCGGTGGCGGTACCGATGTTAGCCCTTATAGTGACTTGTATGGAGGCGCTATCCTGAATGCAACTATATCTTTGTATGCTCATGCTGCCATAGAGCCATTAAATGATTCCAGGATAATTATCGAAGCCGCCGACAGACGGGAGATCTGTACCTATGCGCTGGCCGATTCACTACCTATTGACGGGAAGCTGGACCTGGCAAAAGGTATTTATAACAGGGTTGTCCGGACGTATGGTAAGGTACCTTCCGGGTTTAAGTTAACCACGCAGGTTGACGCACCGGCCGGATCGGGATTGGGCACATCTTCAACCCTGGTTGTAGCTATCCTGGGCGCCTTTGCAGAATGGATGAGGTTGCCCCTCGGCGAATATGATGCAGCCCATTTATCCTACCAGATCGAGCGGGAAGATCTTAATATGGCCGGCGGTAAACAGGATCAGTATGCAGCTACTTTCGGCGGGGTCAATTTTATGGAATTTTATGCGGCAGACAAGGTTATTGTAAATCCTTTACGCATTCGCCAGGAATATCTTTACGAACTGGAAAACAATCTCCTTCTTTTTTACACGGCTACCAGCCGGAATTCTGCCACTATTATCGAAGCTCAACGTAAGAATGTGACTGATCAGAAGTCCAATTCCATAGAGGCTATGCATCATTTAAAAGAGCAGGCCCAGATGATGAAGGAAGCTTTGCTCAAAGGCAATATCGATGAAATCGGCCGTATCCTGGATTTCGGTTTCCAGCATAAAAAGCAAATGGCCAGTGACATTACTAATCCTTTGATAGACGAGATATATCAGACAGCTTTAGCTGCGGGGGCTACAGGGGGCAAAATATCCGGCGCAGGGGGCGGCGGATTTATGACATTTTATTGTCCGGGCACTAAACGCTACAAGGTGATAGATGCCTTGGAACAATTCGGCGGCGTTTTTCACCCTTATCGTTTCGTAGAACAGGGATTGTTTACCTGGACGAATCCGTAATAGATCATTAATTAAGGCAAAAGTTAAAAGGCAAAACCAAAAGGCTGTAAGCGCATAACTAACACGGGCAATTCATTTGCGTCATACCCTGCTCTGCAAGACTTGCAGCACCGTTATATTGCCTTTGGCATGTCAGCACAAAAGGTGCATTGTTAATAACGCATTTTTTTAAAGAAATCCTTCATTAATTGTGCACACTCATCGCCCAGAACGCCAAAACTGAGCTGTGTTTTCGGATGAAAGGCATGTATGCTCTGACCGGTATCAGTTGTCTTTATATATTTCCGGTACCCATTCTTTTCGTCGCGGGCGCCATAAACAATACGATCTATTTTGCTCCAATGCAAAGCGCCGCAACACATCAGGCAAGGCTCTATGGTAACATACAGTGTTGCGTCAGTCAGGTATTTGCTACCCATTTCTGCAAATGCAGCTGTAAGCGCCAGCATTTCTGCATGAGCGGTACAATCGTTCAATAATTCCACCTGGTTATGTCCGCGTCCGATAATTTTTTCATGGCTTACCACAACCGCACCAATAGGAACCTCATCTTTCTCAAAAGCCTTCTGGGCTTCCAGTAGAGCCTGGCGCATATAGTATTCATCTGTCATCTTAATAAATTGAAGCACCAAAAATAAGGTACGCCGTCTATTGCTTTCCGATTTCCTTTAAAAAATAAAACCTGCTTTAAAGCAGGTTTTATTTTTTAAAGGAACTATTTTTTTTGTTTGATACGTTGTGCCTGCGTTTTCTGCATTTCCTCAAGGCGCTGTTGCCATTTGGAAGTAGCTGCCGGTTTGTTCCTGTTCTCTTTTATTTTAGCGTGGATTTTGTCCTCGTTAATAATAAACTTTTGAATAATGAACTGCTGCAGGATACTGATACAGTTAGAAAAGGTATAGTAAAAGGTAAGTCCTGCCGCCATACTGTTAAACCATCCCAGGAACATGAAGGGCATAATATAAGGCATGTACTTCAGCATTTTAGCGTTAGCGTCGTTTCCTCCCGGGGTAGCAGTCATATTCCGGTTATATAATGCCAGGAATAAACTGGATGCAGTCATCAACAAGGTAAACAAGCTGACGTGGTCGCCATAGAAAGGAATATTAAAGCCCAGGTTCAGAACAGAGTCATATGCCGAAAGATCCTCAGCCCATAAAAATTTTGACTGCCTCAATTGGATGGCGGTGGGGATAAAGTAGTAAACGGCCAGCAGGAAAGGCATTTGCAACAGCATCGGTAAACAACCGCCCAGGGGGTTTACTCCGGCGGTACGGTACAACTTCATTTGTTCCATACCCATTTGTTGCTGGTTATCGCCATATTTTTCCTTAAGTTCCTCTAATTCCGGCTTAAGTACACGCATCTTGGCAGACGAAAGGTAGCTTTTATAAGAGAAGAACGATAACAGGAGACGGATAATAAGGGTAAGGCATATTATAATAAGACCAAAGCTGCTGATAAACTGGCTTAGAATATCGAAAATGGGGATGATCATCCATTTACTGATATATTTTACGAAGAAGAAAGGACCAAAGCCCAATTGGATCATTTCTTCCAGGTCTGTTTTATAACCTTTTAATGTTTGGTAGTCGTTAGGACCCATATACCAGCGGAAGCCAAAGGAAAAATCGCCAGAAGCCTGAACCGGTATGCTGAATTCACTATGGTTAACAGCTACTACATTGCTATCGGCAGGCTCCTTTGCATCATAATTGCCGGTTTTAAACTCCTTATCGGCAATAATAGTAGAGTTAAAGAAATGACTGCGCACTGCGAACCAACTCACCGGTTTTTCCATTGTTTTCTGACCTGTCCGGGAAACCGTAAAATAGTCATGTTCACCATCGTTATACCGGAAGTGGACCTGCATATTCATGCGTTCATTTTTCAGGTCTTTTTCTGTATGCAGAACCTGTGTAACCCAGGATACCGGTATATTCTGCACCGATCTCAGATCCTGCTCCATACCCAAAACACGCAAATTGGCAGTAAGCATATAACCGTTCTTGGGCAGGCCGTAATCCAGTACAATGCTTTGACCCGGAGCTACCGTGGCGGTCATACGCAATAGCTGGCCTCCATCGGGCAAGGCGCTTAATTCGGGCGTAAAATACAGTTGATCGGTACTGATAATTTTTCCGGAAACCGGTATGTTAAATGATAACTTGTTGGCCTCCCCTCCTTTAAAAATAAACAGCGGTGCTCCGCCATATGTTTTAAAGCTATCGAGACGGGCCTGAACGGGAAAGCCGCCTTTAGTCGTGAATTCAACGCTTAAAGCGCCGTTGCGCAAGGCAACTTTTTTTTCTTCACCCCGGAAAGCCGGCGGTAGTGTTGAGTCGACAGCCGCCACAGAAGAGTCGACGGAGATGATGGGCTTGCTGGCCGGGACTACCGGGCCTTGTAAGGCCGCCTTAGCCAGGGAGTCAGCCACCTGCTGTTCACGATAGGCTGCCTGCTCATGATTGTTCCAGAAAATATACCCTGCTCCCAATGCCATTAGCAGGACGAACCCAACAATTGAATTACGATCCATGAAATATATACTAAAAATTTGTGCGCAAAGGTAGGCATTATTCATTTGGCATACCTTATTTTTCGGTAGCCGGGCGCTGGAGCGGGGTAAACTGTCAAGCAAATGAAATAAAATCTGTTCTGCGGTTAAAAGGTTTCATAAAAAAAGGGATGTTGTTGAACATCCCCTTTTTTATGAATACGGTTACCTATTTGCTTAATCCTCACTTTCATCATCATTGGTCCTGGAATCCATCCGTTCTTTAATATTGCCGGAGGCTTCATTATAAATTGCCCGGGCTTTTTTAGTAGACAAATAAATTTGGAAGCCCAACTCAAAATTAAGGCTATGTGAGGTTGCTGAATTGCCGAATCCGACAATACCATTGTATTTAATCAGCCCTTCGAGACCAATATTGGGTGTCAGGAAATAAGCCACGCCGGGGCCTATACCTATACCCACTCCATTGGTAGAGGAATTAGGTTTGCCGGTAACAATAGTATTCCGTCCATTAATACCGACATTTCCCTCACCGAAAAGACGGGCGTGCCTGATCAATTCCACCTCGTTATTACCAAAGTAATACCTGCCGAAAGCATTTATACCATAATTAATATTGGTACCCTGACTTTTAGCGTAGTTGAAGCCAAAGTTCACCATAGGTCCAATGGCGATATTGTCCCTTACAAAATAACCTACACGAGGATGAATGTCCAAGCCAACGCTGGCTCCCTTTTGCAGCCCGACATCGAAATTAGCTAAACCGGCCCCGACCATTATATTACCTTTCTGGATCTGGGCATCTGCTTTGTTTAGGCTTATAATAGCCGAAGCTGCTACGAAAATCGTGATAAATTTTTTCATAATTTACTTAGTTTGTAGAAGATATGACAAATATGCTGCCAATATGTTTGCATATCTTAGAAAATTTTTCGCTTTATTTCCCGTTTGGCTAAAGCAGGTTAAGAAAAGTACACCAGGATAAGCAAAATATCGCGTAATCGGGGCTCCTGGAAATAACGTCACCCGCTATTCAAAAACATTGGTGAAAATGAATATTTTGCATTTTTTTCCTTCCTACATAACATTTCTTTAGTTTTACAACCTTTATTCAATAAAATCAATACCAATTACATGAATTTTAAGAGGATAAACAACGTTACTGGATGGGTCGTATTTGCGATATCCCTTTTTGTTTATTTAATTACCATGGAGCGGACGGTCAGTTTCTGGGATTGTGGAGAGTTTCTTTCTACCGCCTATAAGCTGGAAGTCGGTCACTCTCCCGGGGCGCCATTATTTATGCTCGTCGGCAGGCTTTTCGGCATGTTTGCCGCTCCCGAAAACGTTGCGCTGGCCATTAACAGCCTTTCTGCGCTCATGAGTGCGCTCACAATCCTCTTTTTATTCTGGACAATAACCCATTTTGCCAAACGGCTGATGGCGAAAGAAGACAAAGATCTGAACCGGAGTAACCTGATTTCCATAATGGGGGCAGGTATTATTGGCGCACTAGCCTATACTTTTTCCGACACTTTCTGGTTTTCGGCGGTTGAAGCAGAGGTATATGCTACGTCATCTTTTTTTACCGCCATCGTTTTCTGGGCCATTTTAAAGTGGGAACATAATGCCGATGAGAAACATGCCGACAGGTGGCTGGTGCTCATTTCTTATTTAATGGGACTTTCCGTCGGCGTCCACCTATTGAACCTCTTAACCATTCCCGCATTGGCAATGGTTTATTATTTCCGGAAATACACACCCACTTTGAGAGGAGGTATTGTTGCTTTCGTTATCGGTTGCGTTTTATTGGGGCTGGTATTGGTGGGTATGATTCAGGGCATCCCTATCCTGGCTTCGAAATTTGAATTATTGTTTGTTAACAGCTTCGGATTACCACTGGACAGCGGTGCACTTTTCTTTATTGCTTTGTTGGTAGCGCTGCTGGCATTTTTGATCATTTGGGCCAAGAAAAAAGGCCGCTACCATTTACATATGGGTATGCTTTGCCTGGTTTTTGCACTGGTAGGATACTCCAGTTATGTCAGCATTATTATCCGCTCACGCGCCGATGTACCTATTGACATGACTAACCCCGATGATGTTCTAAGCCTGTTATCTTACCTTCAACGCGACCAGTACGGCTCTCAACCTATTGTTACGGGACCGGATTTTGACTCAAGGCCCAGTGGATATGAAAAGGGTAAACCGGTGTACAATGAATCTAAAAGAAATGGAAAGGACTATTACGAGCAGGTGGGTAACCGTCAATCAGAGCCGGAATACCCGGCTTCCGAAAAAAGAGTTTTTCCCCGGATATACAGTAGCCAGCATGAAACCTTTTACCGGCAGTATCTTAATCTTTCATCAACAGACGAACCCACTTCAGCAGATAACTACCGGTTTTTCTTCGACTACCAGTTAAACTGGATGTATTGGCGGTATTTTATGTGGAACTATGCCGGTAGGCAGAACGATTTTGCC
>JBEBWN010000186.1:0-7638 GCA_040392235.1 Taibaiella helva
AATTGGATATAAGTTAATCAGCGAGCCCTAAATATAGTGTTTCGTTAAGCGTATTTTGTAATATTTGTTATATTGTATTTGATTGGTTATCATTTTATTGTTTCTTTTTTGGTGTTGCTTTTTTATTTCTGACTTAACGATAGGGATAAAAATAAGGGGTCGTTAGAGAAACAACCCCTTTTTCAGAGAAAGCCGAATGTTACCTTAGGCTGTATTCGGATATTTTTGAGTCGATTTATTGCATATGCTGTATCGTATTTAATAGTTTATCAGGAGATAGTTACTCAGGAGGGTAAAATAGCGCATCCGCGTTGCATTTGAGCTTACGCTAGCGGTTCACCAGGTGTTGCTTTACAAAGTTCCTGATCTTACGGGTATAGTCAAAGTAACCGGCTTCCATTCTTAACCAGAAGATGACGAACACAACCAGTCCTATCGCTACCATTACCAGGGAGGGCAGGTAGTTTTCGGAAGGGTATAAAAGATAAAAAGCGCTTGCGCCCAGGATACAGAAGAGGCAGAATATGATAATCAGGTAAGGGCCGCCAACATCTATTTTACGGGGTTTGGAAGTCAGGGTAATTTTAGTGCCGTTACTACCATGTCCCTGCATTTCAAGATGCGTAATCGGAAGTGTTTTAATCGCGCTGACTTCCTCTGCATGCGGAATGATCTTTAGCATTTTGTCCTTCTCCAATACTTCAAAATCCAATTGATGAACCTCTAAATGCTTACCTATTAAACGCTGCCTGACATCCTCAATAGATAAGGGCGTATTATAACGATAAGTACGTTTGAAAATCATAAGAAAAAAATTAAAGGTGAGAAATCATTTGCATTACTTTTTTAAAAAAAACATTGAAGAACTATGGTATTTCGTAACGGGTAGCCTGTGTTATTTATAGAGGCACATTAATTTATTACCCGGTTTAACTATATAGACAGTCGGTAAATGATAAAGGTTGGAAAAATATTAATTTATTTTTTAACCGGTTATGGCGTATTTTTAAGCTCTGTTGAACGTTTGCATCTATTTTTATGAAACAGGTATATACCGCTTTCCTTTTAATTGTCTTTTTATTCCCTTTCTATATAATTGCCCAGGTAAGTCCTTTTAATATGCCGGTCATCCCGGTAAATATTGCCGGACGTCCATTGTCGTTTAATTCGGACCCGCAGGGGCTGGAAGCGCACCTTCGCCAGGCTCTTAATAAGGATAGTCTGGTATTGGTGTATGCTAATCTGGGGGCCTTTCCGGACCGGGAAAAGTTGAGTGCAGCCGGTATTGTCGTCCAGGATAATGTTCAGGGCAGTATATATAGCCTGCTTTTCCGACGGCCGGCCACGGCGGCTTCTATGGCAACAGCGGGTATAGTAAGTTGGGCGCCGGTATTGCCGGTTGATAAACTTAGCTCCTGGTTTACCAACCAGCAGTTGACGGAACAACCGGGCGTTATTTTACTTTCTGTAGTGAAAGGGTTGAATTTTAATGATGTACAGAAGGTGGTTGCTGATGCGGGGGGTAAACTGCTACCTAGCCAGCCCTGGAAAGCCGTAAATATCTGGCGGATTGAGCCGGGCGCTGAAATACCGCTTCAAGACTGGACAAAGCCTGGGTTTGTGCGCTTCGTACAACCAGAATTTGAGCCGCAGACCTGTAATTGGCAGGCGATAGGGTTTACGAATAGCCAAAGAGCCCACCAGCCGGTAGCGCTGGGCGGCTACGACTTGCATGGAGAGGGCGTCACTATCGGTGTTGGCGATAATTCAGACCCCGATCATATCGATTATGTAGACAGGGTGATCAGTTTTAACCCGATCCTGAGCACCGATCATGGATTTCACACTACCGGTACTGTGGGCGGCAACGGCATCAGGGACGAAAAAATGAAGGGCTATGCCAATAAAAGCACACTGATATCTGATTATTATAGCCAGGTTATTTCCAACGGGGCTACTTACCACGTGGATTTGAAGATGATGCTGAGCAGTAACTCTTATGCCAGTGTTTTGTCCAACTGTGGTTATGCCGGTACCTACGATTTGTATTCCCAGTTCCTGGATCAGCAAGCCCGCGACTATCCGCGGTTGCTGAATGTATTTGCGGCCGGCAATGATGGCCGGAATACCTGCAGTCCCTTCGAGAAAGGCCTGGCTACCGTAGCGGGTTCGTACCAATCGTCCAAAAATGTGCTTACGGTAGGGGCCATTGGAAAAACAATGGCACTGGAAGCGGATTATACCTCACAGGGCCCGGTTAAAGATGGGCGTTTAAAGCCGGAAATTGTGGCTGTAGGTACGGATCTCTATTCAACTGTGCTCGATAACGGATATTTGCCCAGCAGCGGTACCAGTATGGCTACCCCAAATGTGGGCGGTGCTGCCGGATTGCTGTATCAAAGGTACAGGCAACGGCATAATGGCGACGACGCTTCCAGTGGCCTGGTGAAGATTTTGCTGATGAACGGCGCAACGGATCTGGGCCGCCCAGGCCCGGATTTTAAAAATGGTTTCGGGCTCATGAACCTGGGGCATTCGCTGACCATGTTAGATAGCGGCAGGTATTTTTCTGCTACAGTGAATACCGGGCAGGAACGTGCTCATACTATTACGGTACCGCCCAATACGGCGCAGCTGAAAGTGATGCTGTACTGGCATGACCCTGCCGCTGCTGCTTTTAGTTCCTCTGTACTGATCAATGACCTGGACCTGACGGTCACCACGCCATCTGCTGCAAAGGTGTACCCGCTGATCTTAGATCCCAACCCGGCCAGGGCAACAGCACCTGCGGTACAGGGTGTAGACCGCAGAAATAATGTGGAACAGGTCGTTATCGAATCGCCAACTGCCGGAACCTATACCGTTAGGGTAAACGGGTACCAGGTGCCTGAATTGGGACAGGAATATTTTGTGGCATACGACCTGGTGCCAGAGGGCATAAGCCTTCAATATCCTGTAGGTGGGGAAGCGCTCAATTCGGCCGACTCTATGATGATCTATTGGGAAGCATCAGGTGGAAATAATAGTTTCGCGCTTTCTTATTCCACGGACAATGGTGCAAACTGGCGTATTATCCGGAATGATATAGCCGCCGATCAACGGTCCTACACCTGGTTCGTTCCGGATAGCATCGTATCTAACCGCTGCCTGGTGCGGCTTATCCGGAATAATACGGGCCAACAGTCTCAGAGCAACGCTTTTACCCTGGTGCGCCGGCCGGAGGCTGTACTCAGCCTGGCAGCGGAACAATGTCCCGGCAGCCTGAAAATGACCTGGGCGCCTGTTGCAGGTGTTAGTACTTACCAGGTTTTTAAAAAGCAGGGGCCGGAAATGGTCCTGGAAAATACGGTAAACGGAACAACCTATACTTTCCGTAATCTCTCTCCGGATACCACCTATTGGGTCGCTGTGGCCCCTGTGGTTAACGGCAGCAGGGGTATGCGTTCCATTGCTATAAGCCGGCAGCCTGATAATGGCGACTGTTCGGGCGTCTCGCCGGGCGATCTTAGCCTGTCGCAGCTGGTCAGCCCGCAAGACGGCCGTCGCTTTACCAGCAGCGCCCTGACGAACCGGCATCCGCTCACTGTTGTGGTCCGTAATTTCGACGGCCGTACCGCCAGCCAATACCGGGTGGCATACCGGCTGAACAATGGCGCCTGGGCGGATAAGGTTTTCAACGATAACATTTCGCCCGGAGGCAGCCGGCAACTTTTACTCGACTATTTAAATCTTTCTGCTGCCGGTAATTACGATATTACTATTGTTGTGACAAATTTGGCTTATCCCGATCCGGTAAGTGGCAACGATACCTTATCTGTCACAGTACGCCAGCTGGATAATGAACCGATGAATTTAAGCGGAGGGTACCTGGAGGGTTTTGAAAATACGGGCAACCTGGATATTACCGGTAAAAGCCGGTTGGGGCTTGAGGGCGCAGGAAAATGGGACTTTGTGCCTTCAAAGGCCAAGGGACGCATCCGTAGTTTTGTTACCAGCGACATTACCATCGAAGGCAGCCGGTCAATCAGTCTCGATAATGCTCATAACCAGGTGTATGATATTGCGGGCAGCAGTTACAATACCCTTACCGGTACTTTTAACCTGGGGGCGTATAATATGGTAAACTGGGAACTAAGATGCGATTTTACCTACCTGGTGCATGGCTTGCCTAAGTTTGATACCGGCAACTACGCCTGGGTAAGAGGGAGCGATACGGATCCCTGGCTACCCTTGTCGGCGTATAAACTGGATACCAATAATATGGGGCAGATCTACCATTCCGGTAGCCTGTCGCTAACCGATGTATTGAATGCCGCAGGGCAATCCTTCTCAGCGAGCACACACGTCCGTTTTACCCAATACGATACCTCCCGCATTGGCTCACCTTCATTTGGTAACGGGTTTACGATGGATGATTTTAACTTGTACCTGGTAACGGACGATGTACAATTGCTGGCGGTAGATTCCCTGTATCATTATAATTGTGGCCTGAGCGACAGGGTTCCGCTCCGGGTCAGGGTAGCCAATGGCGTTCAGAATACGGTTTATAATGTAGCAGTCTATTGTCAATTGAATGATCTGCCCGTAATAGCCGGTTTTATTGATTCAATTCAGGGGAAAGATACTGTTGTGTATACCTTCGATCAGCCCCTGGATTTATCGCAGCACGGAGCTTATACCTTATCTACCTGGCTGTACCTGCCAACGGATACTTACCGGTTGAATGACAGCCTGTTGCAGTTTTCGGTACGCAATCAGCCTGTTATCGCCGATTTCCCTTATCTGCAAAACTTTGAAAAGGATGATGGTTTCTTTTATGCGGAAGGAAATAACAACAGCTGGGCCTATGGTAGCCCCGCTTCCAGTAATGTGGATCATGCGGCCAGCGGTACCAGGGCATGGAAGACCAACCTGGAGGGCACTTATAATAACAGGGAAGTATCTTTCCTTTATTCGCCCTGTTTCGATATCAGCGGTATGCAACGGCCCACGCTCAGTTTCAACGTCATCGTAGATATCGAAGAGCCGGAAGAACAGATTTTTGATGTGGCTTATGTGGAATACAGTAACGATGGCTATACCTGGAAGAGGCTGGGACAAAGCGGAAGTGGAACGAACTGGTATAATAATGACTCGGCACAGGCCTGGACGCAAAGGGGAAAGACCTACTGGCATGTAGCGACGACTGCATTGCCTGCGGATGGCCCTGTTATTTCGCTACGTTTTGTATTACGCACAGACCAGGGCGCGGAATTTGAAGGATTGGCAATCGACGATATTCATATCTACGATCTGCAACAACCCATTTTTACTAAAGAACGTTTTCCGGAAGCAGTACGCAGGGAGATCGACGCCGGCCAGGGTGCTGGTTTCGAAAATAGTGAGGGAATAGCTATGGCAATACCGGAAGCGCCATCAGCTCTTGGCTGGGTCAGCGGCCAGTCTTATGGTCATACCGGCTACATTAATGAAGACAGCACCCAGTACTTTCTTCCGCGGAACTTTACGCTCCAGGCAGAGACACCCCCCGGCGATAGTGTAAGTTTACGCTTTTACTTGCCGGATACTGCTTTGCAGATCATTAGGGCAGACGCTATATGTTACAGTTGCAGCAAGCCTATGGAAGTGCAGCAATTGGGTATTACACAATATGCTGATCCGGACAAGGCAAAGGAGAATAACCTGCTGTCGGATAATATAGCTGGCCGGTATTCTTTTATTCCCGCCGGGAACATAACCTGGGTGCCTTACGACATCGGCTATTATGGAACGGTTAAGGTTCGCTCTTTTTCCGAATTCTGGTTCAACGACGGGGGACCCGGTAAAGACCAGGTACTGCCTACGCGTCTTTTTGATTTCGACGCAGCCCACTATGGAACACGTTATGCCCGTTTGGACTGGACGACGCGTTTGAACGAAGGCATCGCTTTTTATGAGTTGCAGCGAGCCGACGACAATATGGCGTTTCTGACCATTGCTACCTTCAACGCGACGAACGGTGAAAGTCCTGTATACACCTATGTGGATACCCCTGCTTTAAATGGTCCGCGTGTTTTCTACCGGGTACAATACACCCTGAAGGAAGGAGGAACCTTTTTGAGCAGGATTAGAAGCCTGGATTGGAGCGATAAAGATGCGCAACTGGCTATTTATCCTAACCCGGTACGTAATGGCATCTTAAATATGGAGTGGTTTAAAGGCAGCGGCGATGGACTACAATGGTCGCTGAACAGCATTACCGGCAGGGAAATAATGAATGGCTATTTTAATGAGGATAATTATAACGGAAAACGGATTTTCCATATCGGGACCCTGGGATTAGCGCCGGGTATTTATATGCTTAAAGTTGTCAGTGCGAAGGATAAATGGGCATTTAAGGTTGTGGTTCAATAAGGAATTATTGATACCCCCGGCTGCTACAGGCCTTTTTAGTATTTTCTGAGTTTTACGAAAAGGATATTTCATGGAAGCTGGTGTTCAGTGGGATGTAGGGGGCAATCAAAAAATGTGCATTGTAAATAGGACTTGCTCCATAACTCAGGATACCCTGACGTTGTATAGGGTCGATAAAAATTCTTCGGCTCGCTGCAAGCGGGAGCATAATACTGTCGAAATTACCCGTTTCGCAGGGCAACGAAATGGGCGTTATTACTGGTGTGCTTATACCTGGTGTTCTGTAAAAAGGCAAGGTCGGGAAGTGACAGCAGATGGAGGAGCACAACTACAATACAGTAGATCGACTTAGCACACCTGAGCAGACACTTGTGCTAAGGCAAAGCCAAAAAGCTGCAACCACATGGTAATTAACTAAAAAAAAATTTCGAGGCTACAGATTATAGCTAATTTATCATTAGTTGTGTAATAATAAGCCGAAAGAGTGCGCCTGGCCGGACACCAGCCCCCGCCGCATCACTAATACGGGATGGTGGCTTGTATACCTATTAACAGGAATACCCAATGCTTATGCTTATTGCGACAAGCATTTCCGGAGATGCTACAGCGTGCACATGGGGCACGGCAATCTTTACCGGGTGTACAGCAATTTTTACCGGAATAATACGAAGCGGGCAAAGTACCCTTGACGGATTCCCGGCTCAAATCGTTGCTTACAGGGCTATTCATCTACCTTACTCCGGTACCCCTACGCTTTACCGGGCTCCTCTTTGAAGTTTAGGGGAGGGCCCCGTGTTACATTAGAGGAGGCCCGTATCATCTGACGAGGCGCCCACGTTACTGCTGAGGAGACCTACATTACACGCGAGGAGCCCCGTATTACACGGGGAGGGTCCCACGTTACGTGTGAAGAGCACTGTATTACACAGGAAGAGTCCCACATTACGTGTGAGGAGCTCTGTATTACACGGGAAGAGCCCCACATTACGTGTGAAGAGCTCCGTATTACACAGGAAGAGCCCCACATTATGAGTGAAGAGCCCCGTATTACACAGGAAGAGTCCCGTGTTAGGTGTGAGGAGCACGGTGTTGCATGGGGAGGGCTCCGTGTCGCATGTGAGGAGCCCCGTGTCGCATGGGAAGGAGCCCGTGTTACGTGTGAGGAGCACGGTGTTGCATGGGGAGGAGCCCGTGACTCGTCCTAAAAAAAGTTTACAGTTTAGAGAATAAATCCTGTATTTAGTT
>JBEBWN010000187.1:0-7635 GCA_040392235.1 Taibaiella helva
CGTGGAAACGCTCCTTTATGCCTTAAATTCAAATAAATGTTCCCGGCAAGGGCTGATTACCAAACAGCAAGCATGGACTGCAGCTGCGCACCAATAGCAAACAACGGGATAGGTTTCTCCAAATCTGTAAGAAAGGTAAACGTCGTCCGGTTAATCATGTCTTTGTCTTTCGCCCTGGCAATACAGGGTCTCCGGCTTAGTAATCACGCCAGGGTAACGATGAGCCGGGTAAGAGAAGGCGATGTTCGTATCCGTGCTGGCTTGCCGGGATGACGTAACGCTTTCTGCCGGACGCAGACCTACTCATAACAGGTAAGACCGGTTACGTATCTCGCGGCAGGATATCTACCCGCGGGGAAACCGGAATTGGGCGCCCTTCCGGCTTCTTAGGCTGCCATCGAGATGATGTAAGCCCGGAGCAATGCAGTGATGCCTTCCGCCGGGTGGATGGAGAAAAGGGTTGTTATTGATATTGCCGGCCCCCATTATTGCGGTGAGGGTTGCGGTGTGTACGTAGTTCAGAATAGCCTGGTACAGCGACAAACGAAAACACCTGATATATAAGATCGCCACAGGTTTCACCTGCGGTTATCTATATTAAAGCCCTTCCTTATTTAAAGGAGCATTTCTATCTTTCCTGATCATCTAACCTCGTATAGCGAATACTTTAACTACATTGGAGGATGCCCCCCATTGAGTTTAACAACAGACCCTAATTAACCAGGGGTTTGCCTTACCGGGCTTATGGCTTTACACATCGGTCAACCCCATATCGATCGCCATTTTCAACAGGCCCAAAGAGGATTTGACATCCACTAAATACATTAAAAACCCCGTACCGGCACGGCGTTTTCTTTTCCCGGGGAAATTGCTATTACAATAGCCTCGAGAGCCATAGCTTGGCAAACAGCCACAATATATCCGGCGCAGCTCTTTTTCCCCAATATGCCAGTATTAATGCACCAAATAGTTGGTATTTAAACCAGTATGAACAAACATATTGTCCGGCCATTGCCTAAATCGTCTCCTGGCCATGCCAATTAGCAAAACCCTAACAAACCATTCCGGGCCAGCATTGTAATAATTAAATCAAAAAAACGGAGGTTACTATGGAAGTTCTTCAGCATAAACGACCTAATAACAATTTGCTGGTATGGAAAGGCATGCTGGCCATTATATGGGGTATACTCGCGCTGATATTCGCGGTGCACAACAAAAATTTCCTGATCACCAGTTTTGGCTTGCTGAATCTGATTGCCTGTAGCTTTACCCTGCTCTATGTTTATTTGAACTATCACCTTAAAATTGCTCATCAATGGCTTATACTGGAGGGGCTGGTAGAAGGTACGGCCGGTGTCCTTTTTATGTTTTTCACCTACAGTACTACCCAATTCCTGGAGTACCTGGCTTTCGGCATTTTATTTGTAGTGGTACTACAATTTGTATACGGTTTTTATCTTCTCATAGCCAATATCCTGCATCTGAAAAACCTGATGGCGCGCGTTATCAGTCTGTTGGTTGGCGGTTTACTGGCCATTGGTTTATTGGGCGAACTTGTATCCTCCACCACAGCCTTTATAATGGTAGGTATATTTTCCATCATATTCGGCATCCTCAATATCCAGTTTGCTTACAAACTGCAAAATATTATCATGGGCGAAACCCACTAGTGTTATGTCAAAAGAGGCAAAGGCAAAACCAAAACGGACAACAGGTTGATGAGCAATTAACTATGAAATAACAAGTCGAAAAAGTAGGCTTAACCAGATGCATCGGGCTTCCTCCGGTCGAGCGAGCCCGATGCATCTGGTGTATCTTGTCTCTCGACAGAAAAAAGAATATCATTAGCCGGCACACAAAGAGTAGAATCCTTATGGCCGGCATTTTTTTGGGGGGCTGCCCCATCATAGCTTCGCCCACAGTCCTTACGATCGCAGCTTTTTGTTATCGGCCGCATTGTTCTTATCTTTATATCCGGAAATAATCTATATCCGGCGCAGGCAATGAGAAAAATTGGATATGCCCTATGGCTTAGTATACTGGCTTCCTGCAACACCAAACAGGAACGAACAGTACATATACCTTTGCCTGTACTCCGGCATTCAGAATTGCCGACTATACATACGGCAAGCCCGGCCGACATCAACGCGCTTTCCCGGGAAGCGAATAAATGGATACCGGTTAATGTCGACAGCGCTATTATTCTGTACCAGGAGGCCTTGCGCATGAGCAGGCATATTCCCTATCCGCAAGGAGTGGCCAGTGCCTGTAACAACCTGGGCATTTGCTTTCAGCAAAAAGAAGATTTTGAGCGGGCCAACCAATATTTAAAGGAAGGTATTGCTTACCTGAAAGGGGCCATTACCTCCTTACAAAGCAAAAGCAGCGAATTACCCGAGCTGTATAATTACCTGTTAAGCTTCTATATGGCAACATACCAGCCCGAAGCCATCATTAAAACTTGCCACATGGCCCGGTCTTTGTTTACCAACCGGTCCGATTCCCTGCAAAGAGCGCTTTATATCAGCATGTACGATGCCCTGGGTTGGGCTTACTGGCAACTAAACCAATACGATTCGGCCACAGCGGTTTACCTGTTGCTCGTTGATAAAAACCAACCCGTTAACAACGATAACTACAGCTCGCTGACAACCAGCTATATCGCCCTGGGTAGTGTATCAGCAAAAATACTGGATACGACAAAAGCCCTGCACTATTTCAATCAGGCGGCGCAATTAGCTAAAACATACCGGGACTCGACGCTTTATACCAATGCCCTCTCTAATATCGCCACATTGTTTTTCGAACAAAAGCATTACCGGAAGGCCAGGTACTATGCCCGCCAGGTTATGGACATGGCCCGGCATCTGCCCACCAAAAGTAAAATCGACTATTTGTTCCAGGGCGCTTATACGATGGCAGTAAGTTTAATGGACGAAGATAAGCCAGAAGAAGCCATGCCTTACAGTAAAATGGCTTTAGAAAATGCGAAAGAAAACCCCGCGGTACCGCGTAAAATTTCCGCTTTTTATATTCTGGGCGCTAACTACGCCCGCTGCAAAGATTATCCGAAAGCAGAACAATATCTTTACTCCGGGCTATTGCTGGCCAAAGCCAACAATCGTACGGATGATATATCCTCACTATGCGGCCAACTGGGTATCGTTGCGGCGCGAATGGGCGATTATCCTAAAGCATACCACTATAAGTCTTCCTATATTGTATTCAGAGACAGCTTGCGTGGCAAAGAGAACGCCGGCCGTATTGCCGCAATTAATGCTAAATACCACCTGGCACAAAAAGATAAGGAGCTGGCGGAAAAAGAGTTACTAATAGAGCGCCAGAAAAGAAAGCAATATCTGTGGGCCGGAACGGCTCTGTTCTCTATCATGATCCTGGCCGGACTGCTATGGCGCAAACAACACAAAACAGCGCTAAAAGAACTAAAAGCAACACTAGCCGGCGAAGAAAAAGAAAGGAGCAGAATGGCCCGCGAATTGCATGACGGAATAGTAAGCCGCCTCTCGATCATTAAAACCAATTTCAGCGCGCTACCGCAATACCACCAGGAAGATAGCGAAACCGCCGCTTTTCACGAAACGATACAACAATTGGATATGAGCATTGCTGAACTACGGACAACAGCACATAACCTCCTGCCCCAAATCCTGGTCGATGAAGGACTGGTCGCTACCATTGATCAGTACTGCAAAAAAATCGGGAAACAGGGCCGTATCAATATCACCTGTGTAGCCTTGGGCAGGCTACCTCCCCTTTCGCATGAATTCCAGTTAAACGTATACCGCATTGTGCAGGAGCTATTGCAAAATGTCATCAAGCACTCGGGTGCCACCCAGGTGCTGGTACAGCTGACCATCCGGAAGGACGAGCTGGAACTTACCGTAGACGACAATGGCAGTGGCATGCCTGCCGGCTACCTGTCTGCCTATAGCCCGGGAATAGGATTGCAAAATATCCAAAACCGCATAAGGCTGTTAAACGGAAAAATGGAAATAGAACAGGATAAAGGCACCTCTGTATACCTGCGCTTCGACCTCCGGAAATTTCGGGTGAGATAGGCTGGGAAATGTACTATACCTCATGTATAAAGTGCCCGATGCTGCCACTAAAAACTGGTATCGCTAAACCACTAATCCACTAATCCCATTTGTACCGCCAGGCGTACTAAGCCGGCGGCATTCTTAACATTAAGTTTTTGCATCAGGCTGTAGCGGTGACTATCTACGGTTCTCTGACTCAGAAAAAGTTTGTCCGCAATTTCCTGGGTAGTAAATTCGAGTGCAATAAGCTTCAGTATCTCCTCTTCTCTCAGCGATAAAGGTCCTGCCTGATAGCGATGCCGCTCAGCCTTCATTATACTTTCGGTCCAACGTTGCTTCAACTCAGGCTCTATATATTCTTCACCAGCAAACACTCTGCGGATCGCCTCCGGCAGAATGTCGCCCGAAGCCTGCTTGGTTACATAGCCCTTACAGCCATGGTGCATCATATCTTTAACGTTAAAGAGACTATCCATACTGGTAAGGGCTACAATTTTCAGGTCCGGATATTGTGCACAAAGTATCCGGAGCAACTCATTACCAGACAGGTCGGGCAGTTGCAGATCCATTAGCAGTATATCCGGCTGATTTATTACCAATGCCCGCCGTAAGGCCTCTGCTGTTCGATAGCGTCCCCATAAATGAAAATCCCGGAATTGGTCTATCATTTTCTCTATACCGTCCAGGATAAGCTCATGATCATCTACTATGCCAATATGTATATTCATGATGTCCCTGCTTTATTAATAAGTGATAAATCGAACTCCAGAAAAACCGAAGTGCCGCGGTCCGGGCTTCCTTTTATATCCATCCGGCCCTGCAATGCTTTTACCCGGCTTTGCAGGTTACTTAATCCAATTCCTGTTAATGTTGCCGTTTTTAAGTCTATGCCGGTCCCGTTGTCCTCCACCGTAAGGATCAGCAAAGGATCATGGAAGTCAATCTGCACCAGTGCCCGTGCCGCCCCGGCGTGTTTGATTATGTTTTGAACCAGTTCCTGTACCATGCGGTATAAGGACAGTTCCAGGTCGGGTTCCATGCGGGGAATCATTGCTTCATAGATAAACCGGATGTCAATACCCGTGAAATTGGATGTCTTTTCACAGTATGACTCCAGCGCATGCACCAGTCCATGTTCTATCAGGATGCCCGGCATCAGGTTATGCGCCGTCTTACGCAAGTCCAATGCGGTTTCATCCAGTTGCAGCAACATATTTTCATAATCCTGCCGGGCATCTGCCAAAGGATACTTTAGCCGTATGATATTCATATTGAGCTTTACAGCCGCCAACTGGCTCACAATACCGTCGTGCAATTCGCGGCCCAACCGCGCCCGTTCTTTCTCTTCGCCTTTAATCATGGCATTCAGATGCCGTATTTCTTCGCCCTGCTGGTATAACGTCAGTTCTTGTTTCAGCTGCTCCGCTTCCCTGCCCCGTCGCAACTGTACATTACGGCGGAACAAGATGATCCAGCCCAGTAAACAGAAGCTGGTGAGCAATCCTGCTGCCATCCATATTTTATTTGTTTTGATCCTGTTCTTTTGCTCATTCAACTCCAGGTTTTTCTGCGCAATAGTCTTATCCTTTTCAGCGCTGCGGAAATTCAGTTCTAACCGCACGGTTAGTTTCATTTTCTCCTCCATAACCAGACTATCCTGTAAATCCACATACCGCTTCAGGTAAAAAAGGGCTGTATCATATTGATGCATATGGTCGCTGGCATAACTTAATTTTAGATAAAACTGGACCATTTTCATCCGCAACCCATTCTCTTTAGCCAGATTCAGCCCATTTTTCAGGTCATTTATTGCCTCCGCAAAACGGTTCTGCCGCAGGCTAAGTATACCCAGAAGATAATAAGATTGGATACGGGTCAATGCCGCTGCCTTTGCCCCAGAATAAGCCAGCGATTTTTGTGCATATACCCTGGCCGAATCGAAATCATTCAAGTTTCCATAAACGCCACTAATGTTTTGGTAAGCAGAAAGGAGTAAAAAGGTATCTTTTGTTAGCAAGGGCAGCGCTTGTTGCAGGAAATGCAAACCCTTTCTATAGCCATCATCCCTAAGGGTATCGCCATTATTCGAATTGGCATAAGCGCTTCCAAGGCCAAAATAAATACGCCCTAAATACTTAGATCTCTTGTATTTCTTTTCCAGCTCCAGGGCTTTTTCATAATAGTAAATAGAGAGTAATTCATCTTTTTGATTGTTCGAATAACATGCTGCCAACGTTTGATAGGCAAGGCTGGAATTAGCTTCTTCCGGGTCGGCCCCCGGCTGATCCAGCGCCACTTTCAGAAGCTCGTAAGCCGCAGCGATGGCAGAGTCTTTATATTCAAGATTATTGTACACTCTCGATAACAGCAAGTAGAACATACCCCGGATATCTGCATCCTGTTCATTTACAACATGTTTCTTCACCTGGCTTAACAACCGCAATGCTATTTTCGGATCACTTTGCAAATGCGCCAGGCCAATTGTATGCAAAGCGACTCCATAAAAATAATGCTGTGCGTTGCTTTGGGCTATGCCCCGCTGAAACAATTGCCGGGCGCTATCGGGATAGGCAACTATCAGCTGATTGACCTTCTCATAACAGGAAATAATTTCTTTTTGGGAAATCTTGCTATCGTCATAAGTTAGCGCCGGTAGTTCAACGCTTTGCGCAGTAAGTGTTCCCGGGAGCATATTGCATATGCCCGCCAGCAGGAACAGAAATAATACATAACGCCACACCCGGTCCATAACGCAATTTATTTGTAATAGAACCTTAATTCTTATAGTACAAGAATACTCCAAAATACCCAAAAGAGCACTAAGTATTTCTACTGAAAATAAGCAAAAGGTACTTTCCGTATTGGGTAGTTGCCGGGATGCTTCTATTTTTGATACATCGTTCAGAGATGATCATCCTCTATTGTAAGACGATTATACATTATCTTACTTTTAAAATTTTCAATTATGAATCGCAACTATTTACTATTATTTACTCTTTTCATTTGGTTGTACTTGCTGGCAAGTACTGTCGAACTGCGCGCGCAACCTATGCGGTTGGACTGGGCCAGGCATTTAGGCGGCAAATTAGAAGAAAGTGTAAGGGGAATGGTCGGTGATGGCGACGGCAATACTTATATCACAGGAGCCTTTAGAGACACTGCCGATTTCGACCCCGGTCCGGGTACACATAATCTGATCGCGCGTGGAAGTATGGATATCTTTGTGGCCAAATTGAATGCTGCCGGGCAATTGGTTTGGGTCGTACAAGTTGGGAGCAGGGCTGCTGGATCATCTATAGAAATGGGAAGCGCCATTACACTCGACTCTTTTGGGCATGTATTTATTGGAGGTTCCTTTGCCGACACCGCCGATTTTGATCCGGGCTCCGGCACATCCAATCTTATTTCAAACGGTGGGCAAAGCGATGCCTTCTTACTGAAACTGGATACCGCCGGTCACTTTAAATGGGCTGTAAGTTTGGGTAGTACCGGAGCCGATGGTGTTCGGGGAATTGCACTGGACGCTTCCGGCAATGTATACAGCACGGGTCGCTTTGACAAAACCGTTGATTTT
>JBEBWN010000188.1:0-7614 GCA_040392235.1 Taibaiella helva
GCGTTTTGGGTTAAAATATCTGTAATCAATTGCTTACCTTCAAAGAGGTTCTGGTTCATTTTCCAGTTACCTGCTACAAGCTTTCTTCTTGACATAATAAGTATTTAGATATAGTGTTTGTTTGTTTGTCCTCTTTTATTCCTTTGGAACATCCTCTTTTTCCCGTTGATGAGCTGTATTATGGTAAATATGCATCAATATATCTGCTTCCGCATTGCTCAACTGCCTGTTTCGCCTGTCCAACATCCGGTTAGCCGCTTCGAGTGCCTTTTCCACTTTAAACGTAGTCAGACCTTCTTTGCCCCCCCAGCTGAAAGAAGGCAGGAATTTATCCGGGAAGCCGCCACCGTATATATTACAGCTTACACCTACCACAGTCCCCGTATTGAACATAGTATTAATGCCGCATTTCGAATGATCGCCCATAAACAGTCCGCAAAATTGAGCGCCTGTGCCCACCAGTTTATTTTCGTGTTCACTCCATATTTTAACTTCGTCGTAATTATTTTTCAGATTCGAGCAATTGGTATCGGCGCCCAAATTGCACCATTCCCCGATAACACTATTACCAAGAAAGCCATCATGTCCTTTATTACTGTTTGCAAAAAACAAGACATTACTAATTTCGCCACCAACCTTACAGCCTGGTCCGATCGTTGTGGCGCCGTAAACTTTGGCTCCCATTTTCAAAACCGAATGTTCACATAACGCCAGCGGGCCACGAACAAGTGCCCCTTCCATAATCTCAGCATCTTTAGCAATGTAAATAGGGCCTTGTTCTGCATTCAATATACAGGGTTGTAACCGCGCGCCGGGCTCTACAAAAATTTGCCCTGCATTACGCGCTGTTACATACGAAGGTATAGCCGCAGACTTCCTGCCCTTTGTCAGTAAACTGAAATCGGCCTGGATAGCGCTGTCATTCCCCTGGAAAAGATCTACCAGGCGATTTAGTTTTTTAACCGGATGTGCATAGGCTGTCTTTTTCCAGCCGGGCTGCAATTCTTCATGCATTCCGGGTTCAAAAGCAGCTCCTCTAAGGGCCAGCACCACATTATTGCTCAGCAGCATTTCCTCTTTATTTAACGCTAGTATGGCTTCCACCAGAGCTTCGTCTGCGAAAACTGCTGCATTAATATAAATACTATCACTCCCATCAACCCCGGGAAAAGCCTGCTGAAGGTAACCTGCCGTCAAAGTAGCAGTAGTAGCCTGCAACAAATATTCCCACCGTTCGCGCATCGTCATTATACCCCAGCGTATATCTGCAATGGGCCGGGTATGCGTAAAAGGCAACAGGTCATTCCGGGTATAATCATCAAATAATATAAAATGCATAACGGCTGTTTGTGGTAGGCAAAGGTCGTCATTTTTAGTCTTATTCGGTTGGACAACTGCAAGGATTTTTAGGTGAAAAGGGCCTTAAATGCTACCTTTGCACACATTTATACTGGAAAAATAGTAATACGTTAAGATGATTTTACCAATTGTAGCTTATGGGCACCCGGTTTTACGGAAAGTGTGTGACGATATAGATAATAATTACCCTGACCTGGATAAACTGATCAGCGATATGTGGGATACCATGTATCACTCCAATGGAGTAGGGTTGGCTGCTCCGCAGATCAACAGGGCCATAAGGTTATTTGTTATAGATACACTACAAATTGTAGAAGGCTTTGATGAAGAAGATAAAAAGCAATTTCCGGAAGAAAGAGGTGTAAAACGCGTATTTATCAACGCTCATATTGTAGATACCTCAGGAGAACCCTGGTCATATAACGAGGGATGTTTAAGCATTCCTAAAGTGCGGGAAGATATTAAAAGAGATGAAACGGTTACATTGCGCTTTTGCGATGAGCAATTTAACGAGTTGGAGGAAACATTTTCGGGTATTACCGCCAGGGTAATCCTGCATGAATATGACCATATCGACGGTAAACTTTTTATAGATTACCTGCCGGCGCTTAAGAAACGGCTACTCAAGAAGAAACTGGAATATATTTCCAAAGGAAAAGTTAGTGTCGATTATCGAATGTTTTTACCTAAATAAGAACGACTGTGGAACAGAATACCGGAATTGAAAACGTTCGGAGCAGCAACAATATACTGGTCCGTTTTTTCAGATCTATGCCCATATTTTTCCCTTTAATTGCCCTATTTCACCTGGGTCAAACGGCATTTGAATCTTATAATTATCTTGGCGATTACTCCGTATCCACCGTGTACTGGCTGAGACCCCTGGTTCTTTTGCTGTATACCGTACTCTGGATAGCGACCTGCTTTCGGCAAAGGTGGGGCGGCATAGCTTACATTGCCCTGACAATTGCAAACGTAGTACTATACCTTTTTGGTCCGGATATTGTCATTAAAAGGGCCATAGGCGATCTTTTGTTCGTGCCGATTCCTGTAAACCTGTTGTTTTCTTTTTTGTTACTTTTCTATTTCAGGAAAATGCAATAGTTATTGCTCCGGCCGGATCGTCTAAATTGGTTCTTTGTTCAGTTAAGAATGGGGGACCTATTTTGTTTATAAGCATGTTGCTCAGGATACGAACAAATGGTAGCCTTTTCGCTGGTGTTGTCTTCTAACCGGCAGGAAATGCGATCAGCATTGCGCTAAAAAACAATCACTGTGTCGAAAAAGAATTAAATTAATAGCTCTTTGTATCTTTAATCCCTATTTGATCACCTGCCGGTTGTCTGGTTAACGACAATTGGGGAAAAAACGTTCTCTAATGAAATGAAAGAATACCTGATAAATCTCAACATAAATACCGCATATCATACCCGTTTACAAAATTGGGATTACAGGTGGCGTACCACACATTCTGTAAGGCCCTGTTAAGCAGATCGGCAATATTTTTTGAGCAAATCATGGAGGGAAAAATGAATTTATCGCAACATGGAATATGGGCCGATGTTTTCTGGCATGAGATTAAAAAATTATTCCAAAAACGTTGTAGAGACGGCAACATACCCCGTTTCTACAGCTGTAAATAATGAAGCACAATGGAAGATAGTAACTATTCTAGATCGTTTACACGACTACAGACTATTCTGAAAGAACTGAGGGAAAAATGCCCCTGGGACAGGAAACAGACAATCCAATCCTTACGGGTACAGACCATAGAAGAATTGTACGAACTGGCAGATGCCATTATCGAAGAAGATTGGCAGGGTATTAAAGAAGAACTGGGCGATATGCTTTTGCATATTGTTTTCTACAGTAGAATAGCGGAAGAACAGGGTCAGTTTAGTATAGGCGATGTATTGGAAAGCATTTGTAATAAACTGGTAGCCCGGCACCCTCATATTTATGCCTATACAAAGGCTGACGATGAAGATAAAGTTAAAAAAAACTGGGAAAAGCTAAAGTTGAAGGAAGGGCGTGTTTCCGTGCTTTCTGGTGTTCCCAAAGGCTTACCCGCTATTGTTAAAGCACTAAGACTACAGGAAAAAGCCCGCCAGGTTGGATTTGACTGGCAGAACCGGGAACAGGTATACGACAAAGTACAGGAGGAAATATCAGAGTTACAGGAGGCGGTCGCCAGCCACAACCAGGAGCATATAGAAGAGGAGTTTGGTGATTTGCTGTTTTCCCTGGTCAACTATGCCCGTTTCATCCAGGTAGAACCGGAAGCAGCGCTGGAAAAAGCCAACAGGAAGTTTAAAAGTCGTTTTGAGCAAATGGAGCAACTGGGAGCATTGAAAGGAAAGGCGTTGTACGACATGAGCCTGGAAGAAATGGATAAGCTATGGAATGAGGTAAAGAAGAAGGACGGAAATGTGATGCCGTAATATGACCTGACGGGGCGAGTACTGTTTGTTTCCTATTATTATCAGAAACGCATGTTTGGGTTTAGTGCAGTTCATCCTTATATTTAAACTTTATATCTGAAATTGAATAAATGGTTTAAAGTATTTCCCTATGCAGGATGGATTGTCATATGTATGGCGTCCCTCATAGCTTGTATTACCATTTACTGGCTGGAACAACACAGATATAGCGAAAAGAACATGGTTCGCTATATCCAAGAGGACTTTGCCAACCGGGAATATATTGTTGCGCACGACAGGTCGGCCGGCCTTTTCCAGAATCTGCAATCCGATTCTCTATCCGGTAAATTGCCGGAAAGCTACTTCCTCTTTACCAGCGAAGATGCTAAAGTTACATCCTGGACCTCTTCCGCTATAGATCTGCCACAAAGAGCGCTCAATCATCCGGATTCTTTTCTCAATGGAAGATTCTGCAAATCGGGGAACGGCTATTTTTACCTGCAGAGCTGGTTGTTGTCCCCAGATAGCGCTACCCGGCAATATGCCTACACCCTGATACCGGTATATTACGACTATTGGATTGAAAATGAGTATTTTAAATCCTATTTTGTTGCTAATGCCTTTATACCGCTTTCCAGTATTCTCAGTGCACAGGACGAGCCGGGCGATTATAGTGTACTTACTCAAAATGGGAAACCCGCCTTCTTTATTCATTTTAACGGCAACCCTAAAGACCTGTACCAGGTCGGCTATATTGTTTGGATTCTGGCTATAATAACTTGTTTCAGCCTCTGTTTCTGGATACATGAGTTTTGCTATGGTATCAGCAAAAGAAAGTTTTATAAGGGCTGGCTGCTCCTGCTGTCATTCATTACCCTGGTACAGCTTATCCTGTTCAATACAAGCTTACCGCTGGGCTTTGCCAATACACCGCTTTTTTCTCCCGAGATTTTTTCGAGTGGAGAGGAAGTCAGCTCCCTGGGTAATCTTTTAATCTACGTTCTACTCTATACATGGCTTTTTATTTATTCTTTGCGGGATACGCCTATTGCCTGGAACCGGCTGTTTCACTTACGTTTTGCCGACATTGCCGCCAGAACCGTTCTATCGCTGTTACTCTTATTTCTGCTGGTTAAGTATAACTCAGATTATGTGGGTAAACTGATCCTGGATAGTAAGATATCATTCGAGGCGGGCGACTTTACCCATATTACCATCTATACGTTTGCCGGCATCCTTATTATCGCTCTTATAACGATAAATTTCCTGTTTATACTGGCCCTGGTATGTCGCCTGTTCGGTTCCCGTATGCCGGTTGTATTGCGGTATCTGCTGTTGATATCTGCTGTAATATTTTTAGAATACTGGTTTCCTTCTGCGCTAAACCTGGCCGCAATTATAACAATGGTTGTCGTTGGGATGTTTTTGATCGACATGCTGGGACTTCCTCTTCCGAGTGGTTTCAGGCATAAACTGGTACTGACGCCAACATCATACATATGGTTTGCCGTGCTT
The DNA here is from genome assembly GCA_040392235.1 of Taibaiella helva. Lineage (GTDB taxonomy): Bacteria > Bacteroidota > Bacteroidia > Chitinophagales > Chitinophagaceae > Taibaiella > Taibaiella helvus_A. The sequence continues at coordinate 5,295 of JBEBWN010000188.1, forward strand.
TGCGCCTGGATTACCTCCATCATTTTTTACTTCAATTATGCTAAAGAAAAGGAATTAAGAAAGATCTACGCCGAAAAGCAACATAGTGATAAAAAGTCAATGGTATATTATTTCTTCGACAATATTGTCGAAGATGTTAACGGAGATCCCGAAATACGGGCTTTTATGCGCCAGGGAAACAGCGGCATTTTTCCGCTGATGGAGCAATATATTTACTATACCTACCTTACAGATTACATATCGCAGTATGCGGTGTCGTTATTCTTTTACGACAAAAACAGGACTCCAATAGACTCCAGGGACACCCTGCTATTGAAAACGGCCGATAGTATCGGCGGTAAAAAGTTCAACGGAGGCATTATCAGCCTGGCCGGTTTACAAAATGTCGATGCCCTGTGGGGATTATGCCCGGTTACTGGAAAGGGGAAAGATACCCTGGGTTATATAGGTTTGTATGCAATATTAGACAACCGGCCCAAACAGACTAACCAGCGTTCTTTCTTCCAGAAAAAATACAACCCCACCGATCAGCAATATTTCGACAAGTATGCATACGGCCTGTACCGGAATAATATACTGTATGAACAGGGAGGCAACGACGTTTTTCCTTTTAAAGGAAACTGGTCAGCCTCTAAAGAATTTGCTTTTACCGAGTCTTTGCGCAGCTCCCTGCTGTCCTATCGTATATCCGCAACGGAGTATATACAGGTAATGTACAGGCGTAATATCGCTACCGCCCTGGTTTCCCTGTTCAGTTACGTGCTGGCGGTATTACTACTGCTTTCTGCCTCAACATTTTTATTACGGTACCTGTTATTCTACCCGCTAAAAGTCAGGCTGTTCTTCCGGACCATGAACCCCAGTATCCGCTCCCGGGTGAACCTTACCATCTCTCTAACGGTATTATTTTCCCTCCTGGTTGTTGGTATTATTACGATATCCTTCCTGAATGACCGTTATAAGGAAAACCAGCGGAAGAACCTCCGCAATCTTGTTTACTTTTTTACGGAAAACATCAAAGACTTTATTCGTGACGAATATAATGACTTTAATAAAGCAGCCGATACTTTCCGCTCTGTTTACACATCTTTAAGCTTCCAATTAAATGAGCTGGCCGAAGAACAGGATGCAGAAGTTAATGTGTACAGTAATGAGGGCAAGTTGATCGCTACTTCGCAAATGGGCTTATTGCGCAATGGTTTGCTCAGCCATTATATGTCGCCTCTGGTGCTGCAAATGATGACCAAAGGCGGCCAATCGGAAATCATCATCAACGAAGAGATCGGCGCATTAAAATACCAGAGTATTTACACAGCTCTAAGAGATAAGGAGGGGAAAATTATAGCCTATATCAATTTGCCTTACTATGCTTCCTACACAGAATTCCAGGACGAAATATCTAATGTATTGGTAGCCTTAATCAATGTGTACACATTGGTTTTCTTCTTATCCGGCATATTTGCGGTGTTAATCTCCAATAGTATCGTCCGGTCCTTCCGCCTCCTCATCGACCAGTTCCGGAATATCCAGTTAACCCGCAACGAAGCTATTCATTGGCCCTATAAAGACGAAATCAGCATTCTTGTAAAAGAGTATAACACCATGATGCAAAAAGTGGAAGATATGGCTAAACGCCTGGCACGAACAGAAAGAGAAGAGGCCTGGCGCGAAATAGCCAAACAGGTGGCGCATGAAATAAAAAACCCGCTGACACCAATGAAGTTGAGCATACAATATTTACAGCAGGCTATTCAATCGGGCAGAGCGGACATAACAGATTTAGCCTCGCGCGTTTCGCTTACCTTAATTGAGCAGATCGAAAATCTAAGCGTAATTGCATCCGAATTCTCCAATTTTGCCAAAATGCCGGAAGCTTACCCTGAGAAAATTCATTTATATGAAATGTTATATTCTGTAACCCAGCTTTTCCAAAACAATGGAAACAGCACCGTAGTATTGGTAGAACAATTACCGGACCTGTGCATTTACATGGATAAAAGTTATTTCATACGAATATTTAACAATATAATAAGCAATGCTATTCAGGCGGTACCTGAAGACCGGTTGCCCGTCGTGCGGGTAAACTACGAACAAAAAAATGATCGCGTTGTTATTTCCGTGGAAGACAATGGCAGTGGGATACCCGAAGAATTAAAAGCCAATCTTTTCGTACCTTATTTTACAACGAAAAGTTCGGGCACCGGTTTAGGTTTATCAATGACTAAAAAAATGATAGAACATGCCAATGGATCCATCCGTTTTGAAACAGTTGCCGGCGAAGGCACTGTTTTTTACATCAGCTTCCCAGTGATGAAAGGTG
>JBEBWN010000189.1:0-7541 GCA_040392235.1 Taibaiella helva
GAGAATGCTGATTTTATACATGTTTCAAAGAATTATGGAGGTGAGGAAAATTGAGGGTAAAACATGTACCTACATTTGGATAGCTGATATAGGTAATTTCTCCGCGTAAAAGTTTAACCCGGTCATAAATATTGCGAAGTCCGTTACTTTCCTTCGATATTATAAAATCTGCTGCCATGCCACATCCATTATCTTCTATACTAATGGTAAGATCCTGATGGCTGTATGTCATTTGCAGGTTTATGGCATTGGCCCCTGTGGCGTGCTTCATCGCATTTTGAATTATCTCCTGTATTATGCGGTAAATCGAAAGTTCAATGTCCTCTTCAAACCGCGGGAGCTCCTCATAAATGCTGCAAGTAATTTTTAGTTTGATTTGATTGCTGTTCATACGAGCGCAAAAGCTCCATATGGCTGTGGCTAATCCACTTTGAATGAGCAAGCTTGGGCGCAAATTCTTAGCTAAGTTGCGCACTTCGTCAATGACATTGGTCAGGAGATTTTGGTATTGTGTCAGTAGGGTTTTATACAAATAGTTTCCCGATAGCTTGTCTGAAAAATGATTCAACTGTAATTGCAGCGCCCAAAGTTCATTGGCTACGCCATCGTGTAAATCGACAGCCAGGCGTTTGCGTTCCTCTTCAGTACCCTTTATTTCGGAGCTGAGCTTTTCTAATTCATGCTTACTATTCAAACGTTCAAACTCTTCCTTTTTAATTTTATCTTTAAGACTTAAATTCCGCTTTAATGTGTAGACCAATATTCCGAGAACCAGGAGCCCCAATATCGTGATGAAAATAAGCGCATTTCGTTGCTTAAGCATTTTTCCCTGTAATGAAATATGCTGATCCCTTACCTGTATATCATCTTTCAGGAGGCTCATTTGATCCTGGTACTGTGTTGCATACATTGCATTAAGCTGGTTACGATAAATAGAGTCATTCAAAGTACTATACTCCCTGGAAAAAACCAGCGCTTCCTGTATATGACCCGCCTTCTCGTATATTTCGGACATCAGGGGAAGAATATGTATAATAAAATCAAAATTCTTATACCTTTTGCAACTATCATATAAAGGCTGAATTATTTGTAACGCTTTTTTATAGTCCCTTTTTAAATGATGATAATGAGCAACGTGCTCCAAATAGTGCAGATAAAAATCCTGGTCTTTAGGAAGGTTGTAATGCCTCTTCAAATTATAATAACGATCAAATTGCTGTAGATAGGGGTAGGCACTGTCCGCCTGCCCTCTTTTCAATAACGTTTTAGCCAATGTGTTTACAACATGGTAAAAGGAATAGTCATTAGGGCTTTCTTGTATAAGGAATTGGTGTGCCCTTTTTAAAAACACGGTAAAGGAATCATTCTTCAGTTGCTCATAGATGAAGCCCAAGGTCATATTTCCGTAACCTTTGACCTGGGGATGCTGCGGATTTTCTTTTATGATTTTTGCAAAAGCTTCTGTATAAGGCTTCATGTTTTCATACATACCCATTCTTAATTGTAAAAACTGTATACTGGCCAATAATATGATGCTGTCATTCAGGGAATAGACCTGGGGATATACCCTTGCTTTTTTATAAGACTCCTTTAGATAGGAATAAGCTTTGGCGTATTCCTGTTTTCTGGCATAAGCTGAACTGAGTGTATTGTAACTTACCTTTGTATTCTGTTCAAAAAAGTTCAAACTATCAACCATCTGAATATTCCTTTTTGCATACCAAATGGCCGAATCATAATTATTAAGGTGATTATTATAGTAATCAGCCATATTTAAATTATAATAACTTATGTTATTAAGGCTATTATATTTTTTAGTCAGGTTTCTGAATTTCTGAATATAAAATAAAAAACTGTCGCTATTTCTTTTCTCCCAAAAGCTAACCTTCGTTCCCGTCTCCCCGATTAATAGCTCGCTTGTCTTTTTATTATTTATTGGACTTGTTGGTCTATCCTGAGCTATGCTTTCGTTAAGCCATAGGCTAATGGTGGCTATTAGAACTATTTTGTAAACAAGAAACGGCGACTTGATCATGACAATTATTATTGATGAATATTCTTTCATAAAAATGATAAAATATTATCAAGAAATAAAGCTCCCGGATGGGATATCCTGTTTTTAGCGAAAAAGAGAAGTGCAAAGTACCGGTATTGTACATCTTTTCATATACTGGAAACCGGGTATTTTACTATATACTTGGTTTAGGTGAAAGAAAGTATAACCATGCATTTTATATTTGTGGGGTGATAATAACGTGCTACCAGGTATCAAAGAGGCACTCCAGATCAGCAGGCTAAAAAAAAACCTGCGCAGTAAAGCCCGGGTATCGGTAGATACTCCCGAGCCTAATACTCTAAAAATCCGACCTTTTAATCATTTCAATACACTTAAATTTCGTTTATGGAAAAAAGACTTTTACTTATTAGCTTATGCCTGCAGTTATTGTTTACCAGCCTGTTTGCACAAGTAGACTATAGAAAAACATCGGAATATTTGAATGCTAATAATTTTTGGCCTATAGCGCAAAACAGGGCCATTAATTTTTTTAAGGGAACAGCGACATTGGAAAGTTCAAAATTGGCAGAAGACACTCAGGACCACTTAGAAGCATCTGCATCTGTTAGTCATCCCCTGTCCGGAAAATTACTCTTTTACATGAACAATAAACAAATATACAATGCCGAACATCAGCCTATGCTTAATGGCGCCAATAATTTTACACATCCAAGTTGCAATAATGGAGTAATAATTGCGCCTTTTGTAGGTGATTCAAATTTGTATTATATTTTCCACTACAATAATCCGCTCAATTATGGATCTAATGAAATACTGTATAGTGTCGTGGATATGCGATTAGATAATGGGAAAGGCGGACTCGTGGATACGCTTAAAAATGTTTTTATCGACGGAGATTCTTTCTATGTAAAAGAAGGACTGAATGTGATAGCCGGAAATAACTGTGATATTTGGTTAATTGCGAATTCAAGTTCGTACATAAACAATATCGAAGGGAATCAATTAAGGGCTTATCATATCACCGAAAATGGTATAAATACCAACCCGGTTATTTCAAAATGTGAGGGTTTAGGAGGTATGACCCGTCTCAGTTCTTCATCCGATAATAAATTATTTGTGAATGCCCCATATTGGGGAATTGGTGTAGAAGTGCTAGCGTTTAATTCGAACACAGGCATGTTTAACAGTAAATACCTACTTCCTTTTTGGTTCGGATTTAGGGACGGAACATTCAAAAGTGATTTTATTCTTGATGCTTTCTTCTCCCCAGATAATTCTAAGCTCTATTTAAGTCAGGTAGATATGCTGGTCAATAAAAATTACCTGCTTCAATTTGATCTGAAATCCGATCATATCGACTCGATTATAAATTCGAAAAGTCAAATTAGTCTAGAGCAACCTACCAGGTTTCGACTATACAATGACACCTTATACTTACACAATTTGATGATGTCCAATAAAAACGTAACATTAGAAGTAGACCGATACTCTAATTTGAATGGAACCTTGAGCCAGCTTATCCGTGAAAAAGCATTTATTCAAACTTCTGATACTTTAAAATCCTTACATTTTGGTGCAGAGGTTATGTTTCCGGCTACCTACTTAAGCAATCTGATCGTTACCCAATTTTGTACCGATCAGGAATTGCTAGTGACAGCTTCATCCGACGATGCTGTATACTACCTCTGGAATGATGGATCATCTGCCAGGAGCAAAAGTATTACACAATCCGGTACATACTGGGTACAACACAAAACCTACAAGAGTACCCATTGTTTCGAAACGGTTACCGACACATTTAATGTTACATTGTATCCAACCCTGGAAGAGCCCATTATTTCTGTAAATGAAAATGAGTTATCCACCCAAAAGCAAGACAAGGTTCTATACCAATGGCTTTTAAACGATCAGGACATTCCTGGCGCCACTGATAATAAATATGTGGTTAAAGAGAATGGGAATTATCAAGTGCGCATTACCTCTTTAGAAGGTTGTATTAAAATGTCGCAAGTTTATAAAGTTGCGAATCATACCGGCACCGGCCCGGTTGTTCGGGAATCCATAAAGGTATATCCCAATCCGACTACAGGGCTTATTTTCATTGAATCGCAAGATGCAGTACAGGTGCAGTTAATAGATGTAATGGGCAGAGCGTTGCTATCCGGTAAAAGCAAAACTGTTGATTTAAGTTCATTAGCAAGCGGCATTTACGAGTTGTCTGTTTATAACAACGAATATCAGTTAATGTATCGTTGCCGAATAAACAAACAGTAGCTTTCCGGGTATTGAATCCGGTGAATGCGCCCGGGCAGTGCGCAATAATTCAAAATTATATACCGTATCTGCTTGGGTGCACAATAGGGACATACACTAAATATTTTCTGAAATACCGTACATGAAAATTCAACATATAAGCGATACGTCAAAACGAAAATGGCCGCTTCCTATTTTCGTACTTTTTACGTGTTTATGGTTTCTGTTTCTTGCAACAAATGTTTTAACCGTTTACGCTCAATATCAGAATATATGGGCATTTGGAGCAAATGCCGGCTTAGATTTTAACCGAAAAGATGCCGATGGCTATCCCATACCCATCAGGACAAACATTACTACCAAGGAAGGCGTAGCGACTATTTGTGATAACGATGGAAATCTTCTATTTTATTCGGATGGATCAATAGTTTATGACAGAGATTTCAATGTGATGCTTAATGGTTTAATATTTACATCATCGGTTACCGCATCTACTACCCAAGGAGCATTAATCGTTCCGATTTCAACAAAAAGATACTATCTTTTTTCTTTGACGAGTCTAGAACAGAATACACCCGCCCTAAATGGAAAATTGTATTATAGCATTGTGAACATGGACCTGAACAACGGGATGGGCGGAATAGAAATAGATAGAAAACGTATTTTAATTGATTCCGGCGTTTCAGAGCAGCTGACAAACGTTATTGCCGACGATTGTAAGAAATGGCTGGTATATGGAAAGTATAGCAATCTAAAACCAGATAATTCTTATGACAATTACAATATAGTTTTCACAAGAATACACACCGATAGCATTTCAACTTCCCCGGTAGTTAATAAAGTTGACAAACCCTATGATGCACAGGGAGGCTACGGCGCATTGGTACCCAGTCATGATTTCACCTTTATTGTAGACATCCGCAAAACCGCTGTCATTTATAAGTTGGATGCAAACAACGGGAAAATCTACGAGCCGGTGAAAATTGCTCCATCACGACTTGTAAACGGCGGTTACTATGCCTGCTTTAGCCCCGACAATTCAAAACTTTACTTGTCCGGAGAGAGTAATGTGGCATTTCAATTAGATCTTTCGAATTATGATTCTACGGCAATCGACCTTTCACGATACATCCTGAGAAATAATGCTATCTCGGGTATGCAGCTTGGTCCGGATGGTCGTATTTACCTGTCCGGAGGTTACGGCACGGGGTATATTAATGTTATACACAATCCAAATGAAAGCAAGGCCGCCTGCAATTTTGAGGTAGATGCTATCAAGCTTTTCCCCGGAACAAGCTGCCAATTGGGGCTACCCAATATTTACAGGCAAAACGGGGTTTGTAATAAGGGCAAATTATATGATAGTTGCTATTTTCAAAACAATGTCATCGGAACTAATAAAATTGTAGGTCATAATCGATATTTATGGAATACAGGAGATACCACACAATTTATTACCGCAGATACCCCGGGAACTTATATTGTGGGATACCAATTAGATTGGATCACAATACAAGATACCTTTATTGTACGGCGGACCAAGAAACCGGGTTTGGGTATGCAGGAAAATAGTGGCGATTGCTTTGCGAGTCACCCGTCCAAATACTATTTGGTCAAAGAATTGTACGACACATTCCGGTATTCCGTATACTGGGTTAAAAATAGTTATGATACGGTATACCAGGGTCTGGATACTGTAGAACTGATAGACCCGGGTAATTATCAACTTCTGACTGCTCTTAACGGCTGTACCGATCACTTCGACTTCGAAATAAAGCCGTTTTATTTCCAGCAACTGAATATACAGACAACCTATAATTGTGCTAACGAAGCGCCAAGAGCATCTGCTACCTTAACTACAGCAATTGCAGACAGCATACAGCACAATTTATATTGGCTAAACCATAATTTCGATACGCTTTCTACAAGAGATACTGTTGCCAATTTGCCAGATGGTACATACTATCTTTTTTTTAAAACAAAATACTGCGATACCCTGGTAAAATTCGCTATTGGGCATGTCGATCCGCAAATCGAATACAAGGTAGACACTATTATTTGCCAATCAACTTCAGTAGAAGTGGAAAATCTGTCCCCCGATTACTTCCAGCATTATTCCTGGTACTTAAATGATCACTTATTATCAAAAAATTTTGACATCCAACTAAATTTAGCGCAACCGGGAACGTACAGGCTTAGTTTAATAGCTGAAGGAGAAATGTGCAGGGATACCTTATCAAGGGTAATTACCGTTGATTCGCTATTCAATGGTATCTTCCTTGCTCAGCGGGACAGTATCTGTGAGGGAGAGGCGATCGCTTTCCAGCCTCCGGTTCACGAAACAATCTATGAATGGCACTGGACATTTGGACCATACCGGTATACCAGCTACAATGCCGAACCGGTATCGCATGCTTTCGATGAGGCCGGGATACTGCCTGTAACATTGCGCACTTCGTTTCGTGCTTGCCCCGATACGCAATACGAAAAAGCTATCTATATATCCGCTATCCCCGGGGTTTTCCTGGGAAACGAAAGCAGTATTTGTGTTCCGGGAAAAATGATTATACTGAAGAACTATAATCAGCAACAGGATGGACTATATCAATACACCTGGTCAACAGGCGACACTACTCCACAATTGCCCATATCATTACCAGGAACCTATGGTTTAAAAGTGCAGGCCGAACCATTAGGTTGTACAGGATACGGTACTATTGACATTGGCAAAGATTGCTTTATCAATATGCCCAATGTATTTACGCCGAATGGAGATGGGTTGAACGATTACTTCTTTCCCAAAAAATGGTTGCGTAATGGCGTGGAAAAATTTCATCTGCAAATACGCAATCGCTGGGGACAGATCGTCTACGAAACACAGCAAAGAGATGCCCCGGGTTGGGACGGAAAAAGCAACAGGATAGAGCAGCCCACCGGCGTATATATCTATCGCATTAATATTTCTTTTAAAAATGGTATTACGGAACTTTATGAAGGCAACCTGACATTGATGCGATAAAGAATAGAAAGGCAGGGTCAATCCTAATTTTGGCCTTCGGATGGGCCGCTCAATAAACGCGTCCATGCCGACCTTGTGGAGGCATCCCCTGAGCATGGGTAGAGTGCTTACAGCCACAACATTGCAACAAAGGCAGGGTCAATCCTAACTTTGACCTCTGAATGGACCTCCCAATGAACGCGTCCATGCCGACCTTCTGGAGGCATCCCCTGAGCATGGGTAGAGTGCTTACAGCCACAACATTGCAACAAA
>JBEBWN010000190.1:0-7502 GCA_040392235.1 Taibaiella helva
CTTTTGAAACTGTTTTTTCACATCCATCGAATTTAGATATTATGCAGCGTGCTGCAAGTGTTGGGTACAAGGTTTATTTATATTTTGTTTCAACAGAATCCGCTGAGATCAATAAATATCGGGTCACACAAGGCGGCCATAATGTTCCGAAAACAAATAGAAAGCCGCTATACGCGATCTCTCGAGCTATTGTTCTCTGCAGCACAAATAGCTTATAGAGCTTTCTTTTTTGACAAACTCAATTGAAGACGAACCGTACAAACATTTTGCAGATTTCAAACAGGTAGAAGGAAAAAAGATTGGGAAATACAAGACCTGGATAATATTCCTGAATGGTTTAAAGAATATTACCTTGAGAAAGTCGAACAAAAGAGAAATACCACATAGTACCATCAAGTTTGTAGCGATAAGCTCAATGAACAATCCGGTTTAAAGCCTTTCCGAACATTTCCGTTAGTTTTGCCAGAAAGAAATCAAATATGCTACCCGTACTTATAAAAAATGCCACCCTGATCAATGAAGGCAGTCAGCGGCAGGCAGACGTCTGGATCAAAAATGGCAGAATCGAAAAAATAGCAGAACACATCAATCCTGCTGGCGAGTTTAGAGAAATTAACGCAGAAGGAAAATGGTTGATACCCGGAGTTATTGACGACCAGGTACATTTCCGGGAACCGGGATTAACCCATAAGGCTACGATAGGCTCTGAAGCCAGGGCTGCAGTGGCCGGCGGTGTTACTACTTTCATGGAAATGCCCAACACACAGCCCCCGGCTACTACCCAGGATCTGCTGGAACAGAAGTATGATCGGGCCGCTCTGACCTCGGTTGCCAACTACTCCTTTTTCATGGGTGTAGCAAATGATAATGTGGAAGAAGTGTTGAAAACAAACAGCAAAAAGGATAAAGTATGCGGCATTAAAATATTTATGGGCAGCAGCACGGGCAATATGCTGGTTGACAACTATGTTACCCTGAACAAAGTATTCTCGGAAACAGAATTACTGATTGCCACACATTGCGAAGATGAACGCATCATTAAAGCTAACAAGGAAAAATATCCCGATGCGGACGATGCCTCTTTCCATCCTTTGATCCGTGATGTCGATGCCTGTTTTGAATCTTCGTTTTCTGCGGTACAACTGGCCAAACAGCATAATACCCGTTTACATATCCTTCATATTTCTACTGCGAAAGAATTACAGTTGTTTACCAACCTGTTTCCTTTAAAGGATAAGCGTATTACCAGCGAAGTTTGTGTGCACCATCTGCATTTCACAGCAGATGATTATAGCCAGTTGGGTAACCTGATCAAATGCAATCCGGCAATTAAAGCCGCCGAACATAAAGCCGCTCTTTGGGAAGCCTTGCTGGACGACCGCCTCGACATTATCGCTACAGACCACGCTCCGCATACCTGGCAGGAAAAACAGCAGCCTTTCCGCGATGCCCCTTCGGGCCTGCCCCTTGTACAGCATTCCCTCTCCCTGATGATGCACTATGTTCAGGAAGGGAGGATCAGTATAGAAAAGGTGGTAGAAAAAATGTGCCATGCTCCGGCGCAATGCTTCCATATCGAAGACCGCGGGTACATTCGCGAAGGTTACTGGGCCGACCTTGTGTTGATTGACCCCAACACCGTTTATAAAGTAAGCAAAGAAAACATTCTTTATCAGTGCAAGTGGTCGCCATTAGAGGGCTTTACCTTCCCCGCCACTATAACACATACATTGGTAAATGGTCATATCGTCTACGAAAATGGTAAGATAGAGGACAGTCGTATGGGTATGCGGCTTACTTTTAAAAATTAGCAAAAAAGTAAAAGCGGGCAGCGTTGTCCGGACTGACGGCACTGCCCGCTTTTTTTGTCTCCCAGGCAGTGTCGCACAACTATGCCTGAGAATGTGTTACTTACCCAGCTTTTGCAACCATCGCAGCATCTCCTTCTTCTGCCCTTTTCCGGGAAAGCTAATTCAGCACTTAGCTAGAATGCCCCTCCCAAAGGCATAGATCCAAAAGCGCTAAAAAAAGCTTGCATTCATACTATTATTCCTATTTTTATAAAAAAGCAAAGCTCGTTTGCAGCTTTGCCCCTTTACTTCGCCCCACAAATTCTTTTTTATGAAAGGCTATCTGCTACTGGTCATTTTCTTATTAACAATTACAGGCGTTAAGGCTCAGTATCAACATGATTCCATCCGTGTGGAATACGGCTATCTGCATTTTTACACAAAAGGAAGTGGAAAACCAGTTGTACTGTTACAGGGTGGGCCAGGCTTCTCCAGCTATTACATGAGAAGCATCGCTGACTCGATTCCAGATCATCAGTGCATTCTTATCGACTACCAGGGTACAGGCCGATCACAATACCGCGTGGCTGATACCAATTGGGTTAATATAAATACAATAACCGGCGATATAGAACGGGTCCGGTCGAAACTGCAGATTGATAAATGGGCCGTACTGGGTCATAGTTACGGCGGGATGTTTGCACTCAACTATGCCAAAACGTACCCGCAGCATATCGAGCGCCTGGTATTGATATCCAGTGCCGGAACAAACAACCAATTCCAGCATTACTACAGCGATAACATTGCACTTAGACTAACCGGGGAAGATAAAAAAGCGCTATCGCAAATCCAGAGTAATAAGGATCTTTCTGCGGAGGAAAAAGGATTACAATCTATGCTGACCGCCATAAATGCCCTATTTTATGACAGGACTAAAGTACCCGCTTTCCTGCAAAATATACCAGTTGATAAACCTGCCCAGGTGCACAACAAAGCCTTCTTCAACGCATATGTACATCGCTCCGATTTTTTTCAATTCGACATCAGCAAAGAAGTACTGACCTTAACCATACCCGTCCGTACAATCGAAGGCCGGCAGGATCCGGGTAATGACGGACAACAACTTCTGCTGAATGAACGTATGAAAAACGCCAAGATAACCTTTATAGAGCGGTCGGGACATTTTCCCTGGGCCGAACAGCCCGAAGTATTTTTTAATGCCTTGAAAGGATACCTGAACGACTAAGCGTAAGTCTGTAGTTGTTCTCAACCAAGTTCTGAAATGAAAACCCCGGAGCCTCGCCTACCAAACAACCGGCTCCGTATATCCAGAACGGGCGGGGAATGACAGGCAGAGCGGGCATGAAAAAGTTGTCCCGGGCCGTTAGGAACACCGGGTTTTCCCGATTTAGTCTACATTTGCTGCCAAGTTATCTCAATATGCCAGATATACAACCATTACGAAATGTGACGGTCACACGGTACCTGCAGCCGCTAAAAGAGGGCGGCTCCCTGCCCGGCCTGGTAGAAGCGGACGACGGATTTAAATACGTGATCAAATTTAAAGGAGCCGGCCAGGGGTACAAAGCTCTCGTGGCCGAGTTGATAGGCGGATTACTGGCCAAATACCTGGGACTTAAAATTCCGGAACTGGTGCTGGCCCAATTGGACGAATCTTTCGGCCGGACAGAACCGGACCAGGAAATCCAGGATTTATTGAGGGCAAGCGAAGGCTGCAATCTTGCCCTGCACTTTCTTAGCGGCGCTATCACCTTCGATGCAACCGTAAATGATGTAGATGAATGGCTGGCCTCGCAGATTGTATGGCTGGATGCCTTTATCTTTAATGTTGACCGGACGGCGCGCAATACCAATATGTTGATGTGGCATAAAGAACTTTGGTTAATTGATCATGGCGCCAGCTTGTATTTTCATCATTCCTGGACCAATTGGCAAGACTTTATTACCAAACCATTTGTACAGATTAAAGATCATGTATTGATTCATAAAGCCAGTCGCATCGATGAGGTTAATGCCGCCTTTAGCAGGATATTAAACGAAGAAGTATTCCGGAATATAGTACAGCAAATTCCCGATAACTGGCTGGAGCTAGACGGAGATGGCTGTTCTGCCCGGGAGAAAAAAGCAGTTTATACAACACTGCTGAGCCAAAGATGCACACATTCTGTTCACTTTGTAGACGCGATTAAAAATGCAAGGTAAATTGGTGTACGAATACGCGGTATTGCGATTGGTTCCGCGGATCGAAAGGGAAGAGTTTATTAATATCGGGCTCCTTATGATGTGCAAATCACAACGGTTTATCAAAGTAGCTTACGAGTTAGACGCATCCAGGATAAAAGCATTGTATCCATTTTTCGATATAGCGGTAGCAGAACTGCATTTACCGGCATTCCTGTCCATCGCCAGGGGAGAACAGCAAGCAGGACTTATAGGCAGCCTGCCCCTTCATGAGCGCTTCCGCTGGCTCACGGCTAAACGCAGCACAATCCTCCAGGCCTCGGCAGTGCATGGCGGTATAACGTCCGACCTGGAAAGTGCATTCGATAAGCTGTACCGGGAAAACGTTACCTTCGATATATCCTAAGCGGCTCCTGTACGCTAAGCAGGTCAAAAACTTTTATGATGTACTCCATAACACCGGCAACTTTAGGGGGCCGGTACAGACCATAGCACAGGGCTTATCGTGTTATTTCTTTTGGCGCCATACATTGACCATTTGCAACATTAAGGAGGACAGAATAAGCAACAGACCAAGGTAAAAAGAAAAATTCCATTCCCTATGTTCCTCAAAGAAGACCATAGCAATTAAAATGGCATAAACCGGTTCCAAGTTGAAACTCAGGTTTACCGTAAAGGCTGAAATAGAGCGAAGAACCCTATTCAGCAAAACGTACATCAGCACCGTACACAAACTGGCCAGTACAATCAGCAATACCAGATCTTTACCATTGGGCAACCAGTAAGTGGTAAAATAAAAGTGCTGTACAAAGGGCAACAGTAATCCTATACCCAGGGCGCCTCCCAACATTTCGATGGTAGTTACCATTACCGCATCGTGGTTTTTCACCAGTCGCTCATTCCATATAGTAACCAGTGCAATTAAAAGGGCGGAAATGGTTCCTAAAATAATGCCGGTCCGGTAACGGGTGTCCAAACTAAACAACAGAATAATACCCAAAAGGGTAAGCAGGCTAACCAAAATTTCCCTAATCGATAGCTGTCTCCTGTTAAGCAGCGGGGCCAATAAGGCTGTAAAAAAGCTGGTCAGGCAAAAACAAACCACCCCGATAGAAACAGTAGCGTATTTAATGCTGCCGTAAAAACAGATCCAGTGTAAGCCCAATACAAAACCTATTACAGCTATTTTCAGTAGTACAGCCGGAGGCGGCCTCTTCTTCTTTCCTTTCTTATGCAAAAGGCCTACAACGGCCAGTAATATTACACCCGAAAACAGCATCCTGTACCAGGTCAGATAAATCTCATTCAAAACAATGGCCTTGCCTAAAACACCGGTAATACCAGCTAACAGTATGCAGAAATGTAAGATAAGAAAAGCCTTTTTCATAATCAGGACCGGATATGAAGATACCGGCGCAGCAGGTAAAATTAAGCAGCGCGATGTCAAACAACAAACTATATGCCCCAGGGCCATTATCTTTGTAAGACTGTTCGGCTTTTCCTGTATTTATGACGATCACACCTCATTCCGATATATATATATATGCCCCTACGGTATCTTCAAGGCTGACCTATGTTTGTCAATGGATGTTTTCGGAGCAGTTAAAAGTAAATTATCGCCTGATCAGCAACAGGGACGAATGGGAAAAATCGACAGGTAGTAAAATTGACTATAGTAATGAAGAAAGGCTGCCGGGAACTTTAAAAATTATTCCCCATCCCCTATTAACAGAAACCGGCATCAAACCGCAGGAGCCGGTTATAAACCGCTGGAAAAAGAGCACCATATTGTTTTACAACCAGCCGGGCGCAGATATTCCCTTCGATATTTTTTCCGCCGTTTTTTACCTGATCAGCCGGTACGAAGAGTACCTGCCTCACCGAAAGGATAAGCACCAGCGTTACGATCATCAACAATCGGTAGCGGCCCGGTTCTCTTTTCTGCAACAGCCGGTAATAGATGAATGGATCTTCCATTTCCGTAACCTTATAGAGCGGCGGCTGGGCGTAACCCCGGGACAAAGGAGGTTTGAAATGCGTCCCACTTACGACATTGATATTGCCTGGAAATACCTGGCTAAGGGAACTAAGCGCAATTGGGCGGGTTATCTGAAAGACTTATGCCGGTTTCGCTGGAAAGACATCGTTGAGCGACGGCAGGTACACGCTGGGAACAAAAAAGATCCTTACGACTGTTTCGATTGGCTGAACGAGCTGCACCGACAATACCAGCTACAGCCCATTTACTTTTTTCTTCTTGGACAATGGAACGCTTTCGACAAAAACGCCGACCCACGATCACAACAAATGCAAGGCTTAATGCGCTCGCTTTCAGCAGGAAACGAAGTAGGTATCCACCCCTCATACGGATCTGCAACAGGATTACCGGTCCTGAACAACGAAATTGCACTTCTTTCGCAAACCATAAACCAGCCCGTTTCTAAAAGCAGGCAACATTTTATTCGTTTCCAGTTACCGGAAACTTATGAAGCCTTGTGTGCGGCAGGCATCACTGAGGATTACTCTATGGGCTACGCTTCCTGCAACGGCTTTCGCGCGGGGACCAGCCATTCCTTCTTATGGTATAATCTCTCCAAAGAAACAACCAGTCCCCTACGGGTACATCCCTTTGCCTTTATGGAGGCCACCAGCCGGTTTTACCATCACATGCAGCCTTCTGAAACCTTTTCCGAATGGCAACGGTTATTTTATGCCGTGCATAAGGTTAAGGGTACTTTTATCAGTATCTGCCATAATCACCTGATCAGCCCAGAAACGGAACCAGCCTGGGCCGATTTTTATCGTAAAACCCTCGAAACGGTTCGCACAGCAGGTAAATGATATCCCCATCTTTATCTATTCCAAAGCATATACGGCAAATGAGGCTAACCAATGGCTTCCTCCGTAGTTTTCATCAGATACATGCGGCAGGGTGCTGGTAAGAAACTTATCAGCTGCTTCCGTAAATCGCTTTTTCCATTTATGATTGGCCGGTAATTGCTGTGCTATTCCCTTCATGCACCATGCACGCGACAAGCTTAACCCGTCCAAATGTACAATCTGGTAGTCACTACGGTCGCTGATCTCGGGCATAGCACAAATCCTCTGGATGCTTCGCTCTTCGTAAAAACTGTCGAGCCATTTCAGAAATTGCGCCTGTGGTAAAACTCTTCGCATCAGGTCGGCGATCTCCAGGCTGGGAGAGAAAAAATCGCTGCCATCGGGCTCCATATAAGCCGGAGTAGCTTTATTATCTGCATAAAAATAAAGCGACTTTTCCTTTACCGCCCTTTCAAAAGCGGTATCTTTCACTGCCTTTGCCCAATCCAGGGCAAACACCATTGCGAATGCGGTATTGGGATGCACGCCTGTCCGGTTCGGATAGGTTTGTTTGGGTAAAAAATCGCGCCACAGTCTTAGAATTTCTGCCGTGAGCGGCTGCAACGTAGCATGCCATTTCTTAGCCAACGGATCGTTCCAGGTATATAGTTCTTCATCCAACTTAAGCAA
>JBEBWN010000191.1:0-7461 GCA_040392235.1 Taibaiella helva
GGGGTTAGTTAAACAACAAGTCCTAAATAGTATCGTAAGGCCGGTTGAACAAAATCAACCGGCTTTGTTTTTGTGCTTACTCCATTCCTCTTTTGTCTTCCTCCCGGTTGTCGCGGTAATCCACAAGCGGAGGCGGAGGGCCGGTCGGTTTTGAAAACGTAAAAATGCATAGCTTTGCCTTCCCGATTAATATA
Source organism: Taibaiella helva (assembly GCA_040392235.1). GTDB lineage: Bacteria > Bacteroidota > Bacteroidia > Chitinophagales > Chitinophagaceae > Taibaiella > Taibaiella helvus_A. Next base: position 195 of record JBEBWN010000191.1, read on the forward strand.
GAACCTAAACAAATTGTATTTATGGATGATAATACCGTTATGATATTTGTGGAAAACAGGGAGGGTACGGTAAATCCTATGGAATGCCCCACTGATATGGGATTAAGCCTTATGGAGTTATTGGTTGCTAATGAGTACGATGTACTGGCCACCTGTGGCGGTATGGCTTTATGCGCCACCTGTTGTGTAGATGTGCTGGAAGGCGAAGATCAGCTACCGGAAATGAGCGACGATGAGTACGCTATGCTCGATACCCTGCCGGACCTGTTGCCGAATTCGCGCCTGGCCTGCCAGTTGAAAATCTCGGCCGCCATGCACAATATGAAGGTAAGATTGCATGCAGAAGCCTGAATGAACTAGTTAAAGTACTGTGTATCCTGCATCAGGTATTATGTACCATATGTATCAGGTGTTATGCCTGTGAAGTCAGGAAAAGGAAGTGGGGTTCCAAACAGTTATAGCATTGCTTTGTGTCTGGTCAAGTGTACTTTTTGGGCTTAATACTCCATAGTTAATTTGCTCATCAACCTGTTGTCAATTTGGTTTTGCCTTTTCGCTTTTGACTTAACCTAGTACACCATACCTGGTGTTCCATCAAAAGTAAAAAAGTGATGATCGATTAAAAAAGTACGATCGAGGTTACACAAGCGGGAAATGATAGTCATTTCCCGCTGTATTTTTATAACTCAGCCGTGTGTATGGGCAGAGGTAACACCAGCTCATTTGTTTTCACAAAATTACACCAGGTGCAGTCTTCCTGCTCGCAACCTTTATCAAATTCATGGTTCATGATCCTGGTATAGGTATCCTTTATCTGGGATTTTACAATGGCCACGTCATCATCGGCAATAGGTACCATATGCCTGATGTATTCCTGCTTCTTCTCATCCTTTTCAATATAATCGAATATGCCCCGGGTCATTTTCCATCCTTTTTGCCGCGCTTCGGGTGAGGCTTCCAGCAGTATTTTGTAGAACACCATTTGTCGCCAGTAATTACCGCCGTCGGGCGACTTGTCGTTTGGCGGTAATAGTTCTTTTTTCTGGCTGTATTCCGGGTTGCCCGTTTTATAGTCTACTACCGTACAATCTGTTCCCTCAAATTCTATTTTGTCGATTTTCCCCTTTATCGGTACGCCTCTTACCTGTATATTGTTGAAATTCCGTTCTACCGATACTACCTTGCTAAAGGTATGGATGTATTCGTCATAGTAGGCGCCCAGGATCTGGCCACCCAGTTCGCGCCGGCGTTTGTATTGCAATTCTGTAAAGGCATCTTGTTCCCGCCACATCATTTTTTCGAAATCGCTGATCATTTCCTCTTTCGGGGCAAATAGTTTTTCCGGGTTATCCTGCATTCTTTTAAACAGTTTCTCCAGCGCATAGTGTATGGCAATACCAAAGGCCAGGGCATCGCTTTTGGCTACCGGTACCCTCAGTATTTGCTCATAGTAGAAGGCTACGGGGCATTTTAAATAGCTGTTCAAGGTTGAGGCACTTAAGGCAAAGGTTTCCAGCCGGCGCTCCAGCAACTCTTTCCGCACCAGTTGTATATTTACCGGAGGGCTGGGTTTTATGGCCCAGCTGATATGGGCCATCAATGCGGCATTGTCTACCGATGCCACTTGCCTCTCTGCTTCTATTTGTGCTTCGGCGCCTATTTCCGCCACAAATTGAGAGGCCTCCAGGTCTTTGCCTGCGTTGTCTTTCAGTGCATAACTTACCTGCAGGTGTTTTTTTGCCCTGGTTATGGCTACATAAAATACCCTGCGCATCACTTCTTCGGTATTGCTTATTGCTTCGTTATCTTCGGAGTGCGTGAGCTGCGCCGGTATATTGAATCCGCCATGGTTGCTCTTCTTATCCTCCCAATACTTTTTGGTACAACCCAGCAGGAATACGTGTTCAAATTCATGGCCCTTAGCTCCGAATGCCGTATAAAACCGGACCCCGTTTTCCTGCCGTACTACTTTTTGTATCGGAACGGCAATATTTTCGAGCTCCATATCGTCTATCATTTTCAGGAAACCGCTTAAGGTCAGCCGGGGCTGCCGGCTGCACTCGTCTGTTACGAAGCTGAAAAAGGTATGGAGAACCTGCATATGCCACACTTGTTCGGGACTGTTCATACAGTAAGCTGCCATATGGGTCTGGTATACCAGTTTCTCCAGCAGCATAGGTATGGTCAGTATCTTAACATTGCGGATCAGGTCGTCGAGGCAAAAGCCAAGCTGTTGCATTTCTTTAACGCTGTCTAAGCCCATGCCGGCCAGGGCCAATCCGTCCATCAGGGCAAAGCGCAGGTTTTTATACCGTGCATCTCTTTGTTGCAAAGCCAGGCTCAGTTCGGCCGTATCCAATGGTGCAATGCCCAGGAAAGGCAGGTGCATCAATTCAAATAGTAGAGCTTCGCCACTGAGGGGCTTATGCAGCTCGGCATCCAGGTAGCGGAATATATTGATGATTTGCTGTACCAGGGGGAGATTCAGCACATTCTCCGGGTTTTTTACCCAATACGGAATCCCTTTTCGCTCCAACAGGGCTATAATATTGGCCGCTTGTTTATGTTGCGCATACAGTACGGCCACATCCTTTAGGGGCACCCCCTTTGCCTGTAGCGCCTCTATCTGTTGCACAATGTCGGCCTCTTCGTGCAGTATATTGTAGTAGGCCCGTGTTACCGGTTGCACCGGCTCTTCTGTTACGAAGCGCCCGTTGGCCGAAATAATATCTTTATCCAGTCCCAGGTGCTGCAGCTTCCTGATCAGGCGTTGTTGATTATGCCCTATCAGCTGCCCGGCTATATCCAGTATATCCTGTGCGCTGCGGTAGTTCTCTTTAAGTACAATTACTTTTATGCTCTCCTCCGGTTTTTCTGATATATGATAGCGTGCATGAAAATCTACAATGTTCTGTAACCTGGCACCCTGGAATTCAAAAATGCTTTGGTCGTCGTCGCCTACGATAAAAAGATTGGGACTTTCCCAGAAGTCCATGAGTATATGCAATAGTTCACTTTGCGCGCCGCTGGTATCCTGGAATTCATCGACCAATACGTATTGAAAGCGCTCCTGGTAATTGCGCAGGAAGTCTTCATTCTTTTTAAAGGCGTTAAGCACCCATAGTATCATATCGCTGAAGTCGTACCTGCCGGCGGCTTCCATCCGTTCCTGGTATTGAGGGTATAGTTCGGCTGCAGCCATAGTGCGCTGCATTCTTCTTGTTTCCTCGTCAATCTTGCTTTGTTTCAGATCGCCTTTTTTATAGTCCTTGCCGTTGCGCTGATATACGTAGGCTTCATTTTCCGGCAGGGCATCCAGGTGGGCTTGTATAGCCCTATGCACATCTGCTACACTCCAGTCTTCCATCTTCATCAACTCGAACAGGCGGTACAGGTTGCGGGCGTCGAAGAAGAGTTGGCCCTTTAGTTTGCGCAGTACATTACCCGCGGGCAGGTCTTCCAGCAGTGCGTGCAAAATCTGGGTTCGCTCCAGCTCCGTAACCGGGTGCAGGTCGCGGAAGCCAAAATGTTCTGTATTGTTTTGAATAACATGATTGCAAAAGGCATGAAAGGTATAGATGTTTACACGATGCGCTTCTTCGCCAATGATCTGCAGCAGGCGTTTACGCATGGCTACGCTGCCCTCGTCGGTATAGGTAAGGCATAGTATTTCGTTGGGCTTTACCTGTATTTCACTGCGCAACAGCTGCGCTATGCGCATCGATAATATTTCGGTTTTGCCGGTACCGGGGCCGGCTATTACCATTACCGGGCCTTCCAGGGTATCTACGGCTTCTTTTTGTTTATGGTTCAGTTTACGGTAACGTTCCAGGAACTGGCTTTCGTTTTTTATCATACTACTGTTTTTCGCAGATCAAAGTTACATTAAAATGAGTGTAAGGCCGGTATCCCTTTTCCCGTCAATGGGCCAGACCTAATTTCAGCGCCTTGGCTACCAATACGGCGGTATTGTTGGCTTCCAGTTTGAGCAGCAATGTGGTACGGTAATGTTTTATGGTGCCTAAGCCAAGGTATAGGGCATCGGCTATCATTTGGTCGGTATAGCCTTCGGTAATCAGTTGCAACACCTCTTTTTCCCTTTCCGTCAGGGTAGTTTTACTCACCAGTATTTTTTTCGATTTCAGGGGGTAGGCTTTCACTTCCTCTTCTATTTTTTTGTCATAATACCGGCCGCCCTGATATACGGTAGTTATGGCTTCCATAATGCTGTCTTCCGGCGCTGTTTTCAGCAGGTATCCCGACACGCCCAGGTACGACATTTTGACTGCATAAAGTGTGCTGTCGAAATTGGTGATCACTATAATTTTCATTTCCGGGTATTGCGCGGCCAGTTGCGGGGCTATGCTGTCGCCGCTTTGGTCTGGCAGTTGTATATCCAGTAGTAATACATCTACTTTTTGTTGCTGTAGCAGTTGCCAAAGTTGGGCGGCGTTGTGGCTTACGCCGGCCAGTTGTATAAAGGGGTATTTGGCCAGTATGCGGGTCAGCCCTTCGGTTACCATGGGATGGTCGTCTACAATAGCCACATTTACTTTATTCATATTGTTTTTGTTTTTTGCTGTCAAATCCGCAACGGTTATATTTTTTGAGGTGTTTCGGATGAGGCGTCTTTTAGTACCAGCAGTTTTTCCAGGGCCAGTACGATGCGTACAATAGTGTAGGCGCCGGGCCGCGACTCCACCTCCAGGTTGCCTTTTAGCGAAGCCACCCGGTCCGATATGTTTTTCAGGCCTATTCCTTTGGCTCCGGGCTGGGTTGGAGGCATGCCTTTGCCGTTATCTTCTATAGTTATGGTCAGGTAGCCGCCATACTCCAGTAGTTGTATTTCAATCAGGCTGGCTTCAGCGTGTTTTATGGCATTTTGCAGGGCTTCCTGTATAATGCGGTACAGCAATAGCTCGGCCGTGTTGCCTAGAGGGGTAAGGGGGTAGGGAGTATGCAGGTGTATGTTGGCCGCAGCCACTTTGTTCAGGTTGTTGATCATTTGTATCAGGGCATCCTGCAAATGATAGCGGTTCAGTACATCGGGCATCAGGTTATGGGCCGAGCTGCGTATTTCGGTATGGGTATTTTCCAGCATGGCCTCTACTTCTTCCAGTTGCCGGTATATGCCGGCCGGTAGCTGTGCGCGGTCTATAGCCGATATATTCATTTTTATAGCGGCTACCTGGCCGCCAATGCCATCGTGCAGTTCGGCGGCCAGCCTTTTTCTCTCTCGTTCTTCGCCCTGCATTATTCCCTTCAGCATTTCGGTTTTTACCTGTTCCTGCATCACTCTTTGCCGCCTTTGGTAGGCCAGGTATATACCTACGGTAAGCAATAGCAGCACCACGGCACCCGACGATACCGACAGGATCAGCAGGTTTTTCTGGGCAAGGCTTTTTTGCGACTGGCTCAGGCTCAGGTTTTTTAATGCTATCACCCTGTCCTTTTCAGACGTGCTGTAGCGGGCTTCCAGTTCCCGTATTTTTAGTAGGCGCTCATTGCTTTTTACCTCTTCCACTATGTTATGCGCGTTCAGGTGGGCATAATAAGCTTTCTTATATTGGTTGGTCTTTTCAAATATATTGCTGAGTTTGTGCAGGGTATAGAGCAGGTCAAATTTGTTGTGTATCGAGTCTATTTTGTCCAGTGCTGTCATAAAGGACACTTCTGCTTTTTGGTAATTGCCTTTTAGTAAGTAAGCATCGCCCTCGAACATGGTTATTTGATGTCCGGTAGATCGCCTGTTATTGTGCGGCCGGTAATAGCGGCGGGCTTCCCGGGTGGCTACCAGTGCGCTGTCGGGTAGGTTAAAGCGGTTGTACATTTCTGCTTCGCGCAGGTATATTGCCATTTTCTGCTCATCGGCTACGTTGTGTTGGCGGGCTATGGCTTTACTGCTGTCCAGGTAGGCTTTAGCGCTTGCAAAGAAACTGTTATGGGCGGGTATCCTGGAAATGTTCGTGTAGTTCGCTATGAGATTGGGATAATCTTTTAACTGTTTATTCAGGGCTATGGCTTCTTCAAAATAGTGTTTGGCTCTTTTATACTGGTTTTGCTGAAATAAGATATCGCCCATATTATTTAACATTTCTGCTTTCATGGCGGGGGCCAGCCCTGCTGTTCTCAGGGCCAGCGTATAGGCTTTAAATGCATCGTTTTGCCGGCCACTCATATGGAAGGCCAGGGCCCTGAAGTAATACGCGTAAAGGCGGGCATCTGCATTCGTCACCGGCGATGCCTTAACCAGTTGTTCTGTCAAGGGCAGGGTTCGGTTGTAGTCGCGTTCGGTATAATATATTTGTATTAGCATCAGTAATGCGTTCCGCTCGCCGCGACCAAAACCCATTATGCGGCTTTTTCCCAACGTTTTGTATAGTACAGCTTTGGCTTCTTCTACTTTGCCGGGCAATACCCGCAGACTCCTGGCCTGTTCCATATCCTGCATAATGGCGGCTGTGTCGAAGTTACTGATGCTGATGCGCTGCTCTGCCTGCTGGGCAAGGCTTAGCCCTGGCCAGAGCAATAGTAGCCATACAACTGCCCCGTAAAAGGCATTTTTTCTTTGCATAGGTTAAATATAAGCAAGCCCCGGCGAAAATGCTAATACTAATGAGTAATATTAGGTATTTATGTATGGTGCTTAATATTATCTGACTTTTACATGATCTATAGACCGGTTATATTTATTCAATTTGTAGTACCGGCATAGGCGGAAAAGTACATTGATTCTGTCTGCTTCAGCCTGTTCGGATCCTAAAACAGATTGATACACCTTTTAAAGCTAAAATTGTTATTGATGAAAAAGTTACATTACTTCTTTGCTTTTATGGCATTATGCCTGGGGTCTAAGGCTTTTAGCCAACCCCTGCAGTATACCCAGGTGCCGGAGTACCTGAATGCCAATGCTTATTGGGCTTATTATAATCATATCGGGTTGGATTGGTCGGGTGGACAACCAGTATATGATTCTACGGCTTTGAGTTCCTGGGACGTCGGCAATATGTACCTGGGCTTTAATGGTTATAATGTTCTTGATGAAACAGGAGCAGTATCGGTAGCGGATCCCTATACTGGACAGCTATTGTTTTATACCCAAGGTGGGCGAGTGTGGAATCGCTATCATGAAGTTATGCCTAACGGTGACAGTTTACGGTTTAGTAGTGCTAATTATGCGTTGGATGGCACGCGTACTTATTGGCCACTGAGAAAAATTCCAGACGCACTTCCAGATCATAGAATTTCTATTGTACCGCATCCGGGT
>JBEBWN010000192.1:0-7410 GCA_040392235.1 Taibaiella helva
CGTCTAGGGGTAGAAAATGATGATGCAAAGCCAGAAGAGGATATTGGTATACCTTGCGCCACTGTTATGACGGTTTTGAAGAACCAGCCGTTTCTACACTCTGCTACTTGCAGCAACAAGGAGTGGCTTAATATATCACCTGCTATCTATTCGCGGTTAGCTTAAACTCCAGGCGTATAATGGATAAGAAAGAAATATAGGAAAGGATTTCCACAAACCCTACAGCCTTCATCCTGTGTACAACTTATTGCATTGTCATTTCCTATTCTTGCCGAACTGCTTATCTTTACCGCATGTCCCATTTAAATTCGCTGAATCCCGAGAATAAACAGAAAGCACGCGGTAAAGTGTACCTTATCCCGGTTCCTATTGCCGCTGATCAATTACATACGGTTCCCCAGTCTGTAAAAGAAGTTTGCTCCTCCCTGCATTTCTTTTATGTAGAGAATACACGAACCGCCCGGCGTTACCTGAAAGCAATCGATCCGGATGTGGCCATCGACATGCTGCAATTCGAGGAAGTCAGTAACCGCCATAAACCAGATTTGACAATTTTCAAGCAATGGCTCGAACAAGGGCATAGTGTCGGCATTATGAGTGAAGCCGGCTGTCCGGGTGTGGCCGACCCGGGGAGCGATCTGGTTGCCAAAGCACAGGAATGGAATTACAAAGTGATTCCGCTGGTGGGCCCTTCCTCTATCCTGCTGGCCTTAATGGGTTCAGGTTTCAACGGCCAGGGTTTCCGCTTTGCCGGTTATCTGCCGGTAAAAGAACCTATGCGGAGCAAAGCCATTAAAGACCTGGAAACGCTTTCTGCCCAAAACAATGAAACACAGATTTTCATCGAAACGCCGTATCGCAACAACCAGCTCCTGCAGGAGATCATAAAACACTGTAAAGCCAATACCAGGCTCTGCATCGCTGCAGATCTGACTTCGGACAATGAGTTCTTAAAAACACTACCCCTGGCTTCCTGGAAACAGAAAAGCCCGGAGCTACATAAACGCCCCGTAATTTTTTTGCTTATGGCAGGCAACCTTCAAGATGTAGAGAAAAGACAAAATCAAACCGTCCCTCCCCGACGATTAGACATTAATACATAACACTTCATACACCATACCGATCCTTAATATTCCAACTCGATATTGCCGCCTACAGGGAAACCCTGACAGGTTAAAATAAAGCCTTGCTCCAACTCCCTGTCGGTCAACACCTCGTTATAGGCCAGCCAAACCTTTCCATGAGTACATAATGCAGTACAACTACCGCATTGACCCGACTCGCAACTGTAAGGCAGGGCAATTCCCTCTTTCTTTGCCTGCTGTAAAATAGATACGGGATATTGTACCTTAAAGCGTATTTCATTTCCCTGGCGTTTTACTGTCACCCAATGGGCCTGTGTATCCGGCGGCGTTTCCACCTTTTCTGGTACATAAGGAACAAAATTTTCTTTCCGTATATTGCTTTTGGGTACACCCTCCGTTAACAGGGTAATGCTTACAGTATCCATGTACTCCAGCGGACCGCAGATATAACAAAGTATGTTTTGCTCCGGGGCACGACTATGCTCTTTTAATTTAGCGGCCAGTAAAGAGTTATTGAGCCGGGATTTCAACACATTATTCGAGCTGCTGAATAAAAAATCAATAATTAATTGCCCTTTGCTTGATGCCGCCAGTTCGATCAATTGGTCATAAAATATGGTGGACGCTTTGCTGCGGTTACTATATATCAGCACAATAGAAATATCATTATGGCTATATAATAAGGTTTTAATCAATGAGAATACCGGAGTAATGCCACTACCTGCGGCAAGAAGAAAAAACTGCCGATAGCGCGCCATATCGGCGGGCAATACAAAGAGGCCGCCTACCCCTGCACAAAACAATTCGTCACCAGCCTTACCCTGATCGATCAACTGCCTGGAATGAGCTCCGTTTTCGATCCGCTTTACTGTAATCATCAAAGGCTCCTCCAATAGGGGCGAAGAACTAATAGAATAAGACCGGCGCTCTTCACCTGAAATTCCCTGAAACACCAAAGTTAGAAATTGCCCTGCTTTGTAGGAATAAGGCACGCCCGTCAATTGCTTCAATACAAAAGTCTTCGTATCCGGCGTTTCCTCTATAACCTCCTGGATAACCAGCTTCTGGTAAATTTGTCCCTGTTGCATTAACTATAGAAAGCTTAAAACCCGCTAAGTTAGCTATAAATGCCTTCCGAACCCGACGCATAAAACTTATTTAATATATTGTTTATTGATTGAGATAATTACTTTTACCAGATTTTTTTGCCTAATACACTATTTTAATTGCCCTCGACAAAACAGCTATTTATGAAGTATATACTGCGTCTTTTTGTGACCATAACCCTGTTCTGCTCCACCACTTCGTTCGCCCGTTTGGAAGACTCCGTCTGGTTGCGCAAAATGTCTGACGAAATACTTTTGCGGGGAGGTTGCTACGAAGACCTACGCGTGCTCACAAAGACCATTGGACATCGCCTGAGCGGCAGCCCGGCGGCAGATAAGGCTGTTGCATGGGGACGATCTGCACTAACAGCAGCTGGCGCGGACAGTGTTTGGTTGCAACCGGTAGACGTACCGGTTTGGGTCCGGGGTATGGAATGGCTAAAAATTCAACTCGAGGGGCCAAAATACACGAAAATACCGATGTTGTCGCTGGGCAATACAGAAGGCACCGGCGGTACAATCCTCGAAGAAGCCATTGTGTGCGTCCCGGATCTGGAAGCCTTCGAGCAATTGCCGGAAGAGGCCGTTAACGGGCGTATCATTTTTTTTAATTACAAATTCAGGCAAGATCTGCTCAATACTTTTGAGGGCTACAGCGATGCCGTAAAATACCGGTGGGTTGCGGTAAATAAAGCAGCCCAGAGAAAAGCAAAGGCGGTTATCATCCGGTCTGTAGGAACCAGCACTAATGATGAACCGCATACCGGCTCTTCGCGGTACAACGAGGGGACACCTCATATACCCGCCCTGGCTATAGGCAATTTATCGGCCGATCGTTTAGCGGAAGCGTGCATGCGCAAAACGGTACGTGCACAACTCATGTCTAATTGCAAATTGCACGGTACCAAACGATCCTATAATGTCATTGGCGAAATTCGGGGTGCTGTTCACCCCGGCGAAATTATTTTAGTCGGCGGTCACTTGGACTCCTGGGATATAGGGGAAGGTGCACACGACGACGGGGCTGGTTGCGTACAGGCCATAGAAGTGATTAGAACCATTAAATCATTGGCCATAAAACCACAACGGAGCATTCGTGCTGTATTGTTCATGAATGAAGAGAACGGCGTAAAAGGGGGAAACGCCTACGCAGACTCTGCAAAAGCCCATGACGAAAAACACATTTTTGCGATGGAAAGTGATGCAGGCGGCTTCAGTCCACGCGGCATCGGTCTGGATATGCCAGACAGTCTTAAGAATAAAATAAGAAGTTGGCGCCCTCTATTCCTACCTTATGGTATATATGATTTTGAACAGGAAGAAGGTGGTGTGGATATCGGGCCTTTGAAAAAACTAGGCGTACCGCTTTCCGGTTTATTACCCGATAGCCAACGATACTTTGACCTGCATCACAGCGCCAACGATGTATTTGAAGCTGTAAGCCATCGCGAACTCAAACTGGGCGCATGGGCCATGTCCGCCTTGGTATATCTTACCGACAAGTACTTTTAATTACCAGATCGGGAGAAGGGCAAGCGGTACACGCAACTTAGCGAAATACCAAACCATATTTTGGTGTTTGTTGTCCGGTTGACACCATAAGTATTAGAGAGCGAATACAAGGGTGCAATACTCCGGTATTGCCCTTCTATATCCGTACCGGGAGGCAAGATAGCGTCCAGGGAAACAAGGCTGCCCTCAGCGAGATACTGGGTATAAAGGTGATTAAACGTAATACCTGCTCCTACATAAAATCGCCGACCAATACGACGCGCAATAAAAATCTCCAGGCGGTCTAAGCGGGAATGTACTGTAAAAGGCGTGTTCCGTGGTACCAGGATAGGCGGATCGGGTTCTGCCAGCGAATCTTCCGGCGGAGGGCCGGGAATTGTATCTATTGTAGTAGCGGTAAAAGAAAGTGGCGCAGCCTTTCCGGTAGTAACCTGTGCATGCATATTCCATTGATCATTGATCTTGGCAGAGGCTCCTAAGCCATAGCGCAAATGTGCATTTTTACCGACCTGATAGCTTATTACTCCATATAAAAACTGAAAGCCGAGACGGATCTGCGGGTTAAAATAGTTCAGCTCATTAACTGAAAAACCTATATCGAAGAGGGCTTTCTCCTGCAAAAAAGGGAATAAGCCCGCACCAAAATTTTTATAGAGTGAACCATCCAATTGTGCGTAAGGATCTTCCCAGCGTTTTTGATTGTAATGGGTCACCACGGGTTTCTGAGCCTGGCTTTTGCCCGGGTATCCGCCTTCATACTGTGCGCCACCGCCACCGCTGGAATAAAACGCTGAAGCCACAGCAGAATCGCCGATAACAACTACATGCTGCTCCTGTTCCATAGCCGGATTGATAATAGCTGCCGTTTCTTTAGTTTCCTTTATTCTGGATTTATTTAGTGCTACCTGTTTTTTCTTCGCCGTTTTTTCTTTCTTTGCTGCCAGTTTCCTGGCAGGCTTAGGCTGTGTATAAATTATATGCTTTTGTCCAATGACCTTAACCCCCAGGCCCGATTGTTTTTTAATATGGGCCAGTATATTGTGCACGGTCAGACGTTCTGACCTGACCTTTATTTTCTTAGACGGATTAATCCTGGATGCATTATAAGAAAAGGTAAACCCCGTTTGCTGTTGTATTTCCCTGGTCAACTCATAAAGCGTATATGATTTCCTGTTCAGTTGTACCTCTCTATACAATTGCGGTACGTTATCCTGGGCGTAAGTGGCCGGTACTGCATAAACAAACAGCAGTAGAAGACTAAAAAAACTAATGGCATGCCGTGCCTGAAATATAAATATTTGCTGAATCAATTTTATAACTAAGGTTAAAGGTTTCCGTTATCGCTTCCAGTATGTACTCCAGCGGTTGCTGATCAAAAACAGCACTCAACCGGCAATTACTCAGACCTGCGTTTTCCAGGTGTATATTTACTCCGAAACTTTGATTAAGACTCCGGATCACACCGCTTAGCGCTGCATCATTAAAATTAAAAGTAGCGCGCTGCGGCTCCGGAATAGAAAGTTTAAATTTCCGCTCTGTTTTAGAGTATATTCCCAAATGACCGGCTGCTATATTTAGGGTATCCGATTTGCTGTAAAAAGCTACCTTGCCCTCTGTCACCTTAATCTGGATCTTCCCCTTTTTTCGTTCCACTTCAAAACGGGTACCGAGCACCCGCACATGCACTTCTCCAAGATGAACAATAAAAGGCCGGCCAGAATCCGGAGCTACTTGAAAAGTGCCATTCCCTACAAGGGTTACTTCCCGGCTGGATTGCGCGAACGAGGAAGGGTAAACCAGTTCGGCAGACTCCGGTAATAGTACCATAGTTCCATCGGCTAGTCGCAGGCTATCCCTGGAATGTTCTGCCACAAATACCTCTTTCTTTTCATTCTGGTTATCGCGGTTAAATAGATAGTATCCAGCGATAGCCGTGCCAAAAATAGCCATAGCAGCTGCTATTTTTGCTAACCAACCACGAGAACTGGCTTTCCGTTTGTCCGCTCGGATAATATTGCCTTTTGTAATAAAAGTTTCCCAGACCGCCCTGACATCAGGTAAAGCGTAATGCTCGTTACCGGCTTCCTGCCAGGCTTGGTATAAGGTCATAAAATAAGCATGATGATCCGGTTCAGATGCTGCCCATTCTTCAACGGCCATTGCCTCTTCCGGATTAGCCTTCCCCGCAAAATACCTTAACAACAGATCAAAATCCACCATGAACAATTTATATCATATCAACACAAAGACAAACAATACAAATCAAAACCCTTACTGCCTGCCTGATTAATTTCAAAGCCTTCGTCATATGCGCTTCCACTGTTTTCACCGCTATACCTAATTCTGAGGCTATCTCGACATACTTTTTTTGCTCCGCCCGGCTTTTCACAAAAACTTCGCGGCATTGAGGAGGCAACGTATTTAGAACGTCATCAATGCGTTTACGCCATACTTCCGCCTCTTCGCCCACTGCCGTATCAGTTGCTGTAGCATCCTGCTGAACTGACTGCAGGTAATGACGCTGCTGCGCATCTTTTTTTCGTATATAATTTATGCTTTCATTGTATATACTTCTAAACAGATATGCCTTTACTGAACGCTGAATACGTATTTGATCGCCTTTTTCCCAAAGTGTCAGGAATACATTTTGGACTATGTCCTTCGCCTCATCATCATCTTTCAAAATGGTGAAGGCATAACGATGCAACTGAATATAATATTCATTAAAAAGGGTTTCTATGTCAAGTTGATCCTTCAACAGACTTCAAATATGCACTAAAAAATTAAAAAAGAGAAATATATAGGAATATCCGGCGATTAAAATACTTCATCATGCCCCAAATAACGCCATTTGCCGGGCGGTAAAGCCCCTAATTTTATATTGCCCATCCGGATGCGCTTCAAACCAGTAACATGCAGGCCTACAAGAGCACACATGCGCCTGATCTGCCGTTTTTTACCCTGTTGCAATATAAATCGCAATTGATCCTTATTCTGCCAGGTTACTTTAGCCGGCAATAGCTTTTGACCATCCAGGCTAAGTCCATGATTTAATAATTCCAGGCCTCCCTCCAGCAGTTGGCCGGTTACGCGAACAAGGTATTCCTTATCCATCGCGCTCTTTTCTCCAATAATTTGCTTGGCAATTCTGCCGTCCTGGGTTAATACTAATAGTCCCACCGAGTCAATGTCTAGCCTGCCTGCCGGAGCCAAACCATAACGATGCTTTTCGTTAAAGCGGATGCCGCTTCGATCCTCTGACCAATGATTAGCAGCAGTAATCAATGATAATGCTGCCTTGTAACCTTTTTCGGGTTGGGCGCTAACAAAGCCGACCGGCTTATTGAGTAGTACTGTAACACGCTGGTCCTGCTGCTGCCTGGCCATGTCATTCAAAATAATGCTATCTGTTTCGACAACTTTAAATCCCTTTTCCCTGACCACCATGCCATTCACCGTCACCCAACCTTTTACGATATACTCATCGGCTTCACGTCTTGAGCAAATACCCAAAACGGCCATTCTTTTCGCCAGGCGCATCTCATTATTATCCATTGCCATAATATATTCTTCCAGGGACAGAAAGATTTTGCACAAAAGAAAGCAAAATTACAGCAAAAAAAGCGGAGAGGTTTACGGAAGGGCGGAGTGACAGGGCAATCGCATTTACAATTTAAGTATTTTCTGTCTGTAAAGATCGTCCATCA
>JBEBWN010000193.1:0-7407 GCA_040392235.1 Taibaiella helva
ATGGACCAATTTTTCCGAATTGCTCCCTGGCTACTCCTGTTTTTGATACCTGCGGTTACTATGCGCTCATTTGCTGATGAATTCAGAAGTGGTACTATCGAATGGCTGTTTACCAAGCCCATTTCTTCGTTACAGGTTATAGGCGGAAAGTTCCTGGCGGCCTTCACGCTGGTCTTTATTGCTTTATTGCCAACCTTATTGTACGTATTCAGTATTCACTATCTTGCCATGGATGATGCAGCGCTGGACATCGGCGGTCTTACCGGCTCTTATATCGGCTTGCTACTGCTGGTTGCCGCCTTTACTGCTATCGGTATCTTCTCCTCTTCGTTAACAGATAATCAAATTGTTAGTTTCCTTGCCGCACTATTTCTCTGTTTCTTGCTATACAGTGGCTTCGAGGGACTAAGTCGCATAGGCGCTTTCCGGGGGGGCGCCGACTTTTACCTGGGTTTAATAGGCGTTGATTATCACTACAACAGTATTAACAGGGGGGTAATCGATTCCAGAGATGTGTTGTACTTTCTATCACTTGTTATACTGTTTACAACCTTAACACAGTTTGTATTAGCCAGAAAGAAAATCAGGAATTAATTTTTGATTATTAATGCGCAGTCCGGATACAGCTACATTGTTCCTCCACGCTTACATCAGATTAAGGGAAGCAAACATAGAATACTGTTCATTCAATTTAAAAAAACTTTGACCGCTACAATATATAAATCGACCGGAAGCTTCTATATAGCATACGATGACACCGGTAAGAAGTGGAATTGCCGCATCAGGGGCAAACTCAAAATAGACAAGGATATTTCGTCAAGTAATCCCGTTGCCGTAGGTGACCGGGTTCGTTTATTTATTGAGGATCCTACCAACAGTACTGCTGTCATCGACGATATTCTCCCAAGAAACAACTATATGGTCCGGGTTTCTCCGCACAATAAGCACCAAAAGCACATTGTAGCTGCTAACATGGATCTGGCACTGCTGGTCGCAACAATTAAAGAGCCCCGTACCTCCTATGGCTTTATAGATCGCTTCCTGATTACAGCAGAAGCGTACCATATACCGGCCGTAATCCTGTTTAATAAAGCCGATCTGCTTAGCGGAAAATACTTGAAGGACTGGGAGGCCAAAACCGAACTCTACCGTTCTATTGGTTATCAAACGGTAACCACCACGGCAATTGAAGGAAGGGGCATAGAAGAGCTTAAAACGCTTTTAAAAGATAAGACCACACTTTTCAGCGGCCACTCCGGTGTGGGAAAAAGCACACTAATCAATAAATTGTTACCCGGGCAGAATCTGCGGGTAAACGAAGTTTCGGGCTGGAGCGGCAAAGGGCAACATACCACTACCTTTGCAGAAATGTTTGACCTGCCAGGCGGCGGTAGAATAATAGATACGCCGGGAGTAAAAGAATTTGGTATCGTAGATATGGAACCGGCCGAGCTTTCTCATTATTTTCCGGAAATGAAAGCCTTATTAAATAGTTGCCGCTTTAATAACTGCATCCATATTAATGAGCCGGACTGCGCGGTAAAACAAGCGCTGGAAAATGGCCAGGTATACTCTGAGCGTTATGAAAGTTATTGCACTATATTAGGCAGCTTGTAAGAGCCCACTTAACATCCACTTACCAATTTAATCCTGTTCCGGCCTGTACCTTTGCTTTTCATAATGCCAAAGCATGAAACGTCAGCATATAACAGTTTTTCTTGTCGTATTTTTTATCCTTTTATCTGCCGGGTTTTCCTTTTATTACTATTCTATAAGTAAGCAACTGAAAAAACCGGAACTGGCCGTATGGGGAGAACCCGGCCAGGGAATCAGGCCCTTTTCGTTCCTTAACCAGGAGGGCGATACCATTACCAACAAAAACATGAAAGATAAAATTGTCGTTGTAGAATACTTTTTTACTACCTGCAAGGGCATTTGTCCCAAAATGAACGAGAACATGGCCAAGGTATACCAGGCTTTTCGCAGTAATGACGACATATTGATATTATCGCATACAGTAGATCCCAAAAGAGATTCCGTGGCTGCTTTAAAAGCATATAGTCTGCGCTTCGACGCAGACCCAAAACGTTGGATGTTTTTAACCGGCAGCAAGCGCGAATTATATGACCAGGCTTACTACAGTTACCTCATGACAGCAGTAGAAGAACGACCGGAAGATGTAGAACAGGATTTTATTCATACGGAAAAATTTGTACTTGTCGACAAGAAAGGCCAGCTGCGGGTACGTCTCGATAAAGAAGGTGTACCTCTTCCCTATGACGGCACCAACGAAAAATCAGTGGCTCAACTTATTGATGATATTAAATTGCTTGAACAGGAATAATTATACATTTACCAATCCATGCAACAATTAACACTGGCCGAAGCCCAAAAGAAGGTCGACGAATGGATTAAAACCTATGGTGTCCGGTATTTTGCCCCACTGACGAACCTGGGCATTCTTATGGAAGAAACGGGCGAATTAGCTAGGCTCATGGTTCGACAATATGGTGAACAATCTTTTAAAGATTCAGACCAGGGAAAAGACCTTAGCGATGAGATGGCAGATGTATTATGGGTACTACTGTGCCTAGCTAATCAATGCCAGATCGATTTGAATTCTGCACTGGTGCGCAACCTGGAGAAGAAAACAGCGCGAGACAAGACCCGGCACCTAAACAACGAAAAATTGACAAAAGAGGACAAATAATCAATATTGCAATACCGAATTATATGAAGCAGAGGCATCTCTTATTTTCCCTGACTTGCCTTTTCGGCTTTTGGGATAGTGAACCTTTATCGGCACGAAATAGGAAAAATGACCGGAATATACTGGCCTGGTTTAATACTCATCACACCCTCCACCTGAATGAGAATATCGCTGCGTCCATTGAGTATCAATGGAGGAGAACAGATGGCATCAAAAATTGGCAACAAAGCCTTTTCCGTACCGGTATTCAATATAATTTGCCTATGGGATTTAAAGCGCTTATCGGCTACGCATGGGCTGAAACATTTCCCTATGGTGCATACCCACTTACTCAATATTTCCCCTTTCCCGAACACCGCATTTTCGAGCAGATTACCTGGGATGATCAACAAGGCCCTCTATTGCTCAATCACCGGGCACGTCTCGAACAGCGATTTCTGGGCGCCTTAGCGCCTTCAACTAAAGGGGAGCGGGAAGTAGGCCAATGGAACTATATGAATCGGTTGAGATATCAACTAAAAGCGATAATTCCGCTGAACAATAAAACACTTACCGACAATACCTTTTACGCAACAGCTTACGACGAAATATTTATTGGTTTCGGAAAAAACGTTAATCTGAATGTTTTTGATCAAAACCGGATGGGTATAACCCTTGGGTATAAATTCAAAAGTAAAATCAGCATAGAAGCCGGTTGGTTTAATCAAACCCTGCAACAGGCAAGACCGATAGATAACCAGCCCGTATATCAATATAACCAAGGGTTCATTCTCAATTTACTGGCCAACTGGAATTGATATTAAAGAATTTATCGAAGCAAGGTAATATTACCATTAAAAGTTTCTTCTTTTCCATCCCGGTAGATCACTTGTAACCGGTATATGTAAACACCTGCTCCTTGTTCCATGCCGTTTTGTTTTCCGTCCCATCCTCTCCCATATAACTCCGTAGTTTGAAAAACCGGAATGCCCCAGCGATTCCATATCTCCAGGCGTAAAGTCGAAATGCCCCGGCTGAGATAAGGTCTTGGAAAAAAGTAGTCGTTAGTGCCATCTCCATTTGGCGTAAATACATTAGGAATATCCACGTAGCAATCCTTGCTGACACGTATCGTTTCACTGCTGCTGCAACCTGAGGAAAGAGAAGTCAGTTTAAGCTCGTAAAGGCCTGGTTCTGTTACTCCTAGCCTGTGCGTAGTATCACTCGTACTCCATAAATAGGTATAAGTATCCGGACCAGGTATACTCAGATTATGTAAATACAATGTAGAGCCATTCAAACATAGTCCACTATCATTGCCCAGGTTAACAACAGGTAATGGCGCAATATAAACAGAACGGAAAAAATATTGCTCCGGACAGGCCCTGGAAATAGATACCATTTGTATTAAATGTCTTCCGGTAGTCGTATAAGCATGACTTACCGTCTCTTCCGGTACAGCATAAAAGGAGGAACTATCCCCCATATTCCATTGCAAGCGTATAGTAGTAC
The DNA here is from genome assembly GCA_040392235.1 of Taibaiella helva. Lineage (GTDB taxonomy): Bacteria > Bacteroidota > Bacteroidia > Chitinophagales > Chitinophagaceae > Taibaiella > Taibaiella helvus_A. The sequence continues at coordinate 4,202 of JBEBWN010000193.1, forward strand.
TATCTGACCCCTTCGGATATAGCATAAGGGTCATGCCTAGGCAGGCAGTATCCATATTGGTAGCAAATTCCACCGGCAGGACCTCATCAACTACCACCTGCTTCCAGATTGTATCTCTGCACGACCCGTCATGCACGCCAACTAATCTTATTGTATAAGATCCCCTGCTAGCATATCTATGCTCCGGATTGCGGGCTGTATCAATATGCCCGTCATCAAAATCCCAAAACCATCGCTCAAATTGCGAAGAGGAAGTATTTGTTATAGAAAATTCTGTACCCTGGCATAAAAAAGAATCTATTTCAAAAGACACTGCATATTGTTCTTTCGAAAATACTACCCGGAAAGAGTCCGAATAGCGCATGCATAACGAATCCACCTGATATTGAACATAATAAACTCCCGGGCTGGTTATCACTCTCTGTCGCTTGTTTGTACTATCTTCCCAAAGGTATCCAGTACCGGAGTTAATTTGTGGCTGGAGTAGAACAGTGTCCGTTGCACACATCAATATAGCATCTGTAAGTGTAGTTTGTACCCTGGGAGTGGAGTCAAATACGACAGTTATCGTATCTACATATTCACTAATACTGCAAGCTGAACGCACCTGATAATGTACCCAATATTTACCAGGACCGGTTATCACTAACTGCTCCGCGGTATCACCCGTGTTCCAAATAAAATCAGTCGCCGATGGATTGGGTACTTGTATTTTATACGTTCCGGTACAAAAGGCGGTATCAATACGCGAAGTATAAAAACGGGCTTCAGTCGGCTCGGCATGTACTATATAAGCGGGTAAAGAGGCTAGCGACATCGTTTCCGGCTCCATTTGTATAAGACCTTCAGAAACCATACAAGCAGCTCCTGCCAAATTGGGATAAGCTATAACACTTAATTTATACAGTTGGCTGGTTCCATAAATTTTATGATCGGGCCCCATCCTCAAAACAAGTGTTTGATTGCCTAAAAGTGTTTTTGATTTTACTATATCGGCCGAATCGCCTAAACTCAGGTCAAATTGTAGCAGTGCATCCGTTGCCCCAATATAAAGTTTACTATCGTCCGGCGAGAAGCAAACTCCATAATATTGGTTTAATGGAAGTAATAAAGGATTGGAGACTTTTCCTGTTGATCTCGAAAAGGAGTAAATACCCTTTCCTAAAGCCACTTTACTATAGTCGTTTGATGCTGCCATCCAACCCAGTGCTATATCCACTTTATCACCGGCATATTTTTCTGATAATACAGGGGAAGTGTGTATGCTATCCTGGTCAATATTATAGGCCTTAACCTTATTGCCATCAATCGGCACTACCAGCAGCCATATGTTACAATCATTACCCGGAATCGCAATCATCTTCTCTGTAAGGCGGCTATCCAGTACTATACCCTTTTTACCGGGCACAACATCGCCCAAACCTCCGTTCAGACGCATATCTACTATAGAATAAAATAATCTTCCCGAGGCCGAAAACTCTATTGATCCAAGTGAAAAAACATAATAAAGGTGCGGATCTGCCGGCATAGGAACGATTACGGTTCCTTGCGTACAACTAAGAGTCGCTTTTTCGCCCGAACCTGTTAAGTTGGAGCCATTGGGCATTACATTATGGTTTCTATCCCATACAAAACTACCTTCTGTATAAAAAAGGAGGCGCCCATTACTATCGCATATAGAAGCCGCGCCCTCGTTAGATTCTATATTCGTTTTAATGGGAACCGGTTTACCTGAACTAAAATCCAACCCTGCACCTTTGCCAAAGGCCCATACCCGATCATATTGACCCACAGATATTATGGGGCAGCCCAAAAGTAATCCATACAATATTACAAGTACAATTCTATATCGCTCCATACAACAGTATTAATATAAATATACCGCAGAACATCCATATGTTCTCAGCGCAACTTATTTTACCTAAAAATCATTTCACAAGTGCTTAATACTATTAAACACCTGTGAAATGATACAATTCGCATAACGGCCTAACATAAATCGCCAATATACTTGAAAAGTAGTATGAGTGACTACATTTTCACCCATTTTGTATTACATACAATATTACCTTCAGCATCTTTTAGGGTAAGCAGGTAAACACCCGAGGCTAAATCCGCTACCGGAATCTCGCCTACAACCACCTGTTTCCATAATATTTTGCCTTCTATCGATGTTATTACCGCCTCAACGGACCGATGGCTGCCTGTATACAGCACATCCCTGGCCGGGTTGGGATAGATATGTAAACGCTGCTGAGACAAGTCTTTTACAGATACATTATTCACCCTGTACACATCAGAAGTATCCATACAACCGTGTTGGCTCCAAACGGCCACCCTATATTCCCCATTCTCCTTTACTGTGTAACTTGCCTTATCCGCACCATTTATTGCTGTACCGTTCAATAACCACTGATAACGCTCAAAATTGCCATGCACACCTAATTCGTAACCATTCACAGTGATAACCGGTATTTCTTTAGGGAAAACATAAACCGGTAATAGAACAATATTACTGGTATCACCGCACCGTACTATCTGTACTTGTATATCACCCGATGTTTCGCCGGCTAACACATCAATAGATCTGCTATTGCCTGACCCACTCCAGCCCTCTGGCAATGTCCATAAATAAGCATCAACATCATCCAGATCCGGCACGGAATAGCTTTGTGCACTACCCGCGCAAACACTATCGTTCCCTTGCAAATCATTTCCGATTTGGGCAAAACATAATTTAACCAACAGGCCGGAGTGAATTAACGGATTAGGATAGTTCGGCATGAAGCTGCCCGGCGTAGCTACACCTGAAGGACTTGTTGTTTCGGCAGTCAGATATAAATTGCCGCGATCTGCAAAAGTAGAATAATGATGTTCTATACCCGGGCCACCATAGTAAGTAGCCCATTCGCGGGCGCCGTCCAGGGTAAACTGGGCAATATACATGTCGCGTTCTCCGGAAAAATTCGGCTGGATTGCATCGGCTGTGGCGATCCCCGTTGTACTACTGGTTGTACCAATCAGTAACAAGTGTTCCTTATTCATAATAACCAAGTCGCTATTACCTTCATAGCCGCTTCCTCCATAATAGGTTGCCCATTGCCTCTGTCCTGCGCCATTAAACTTAACGATGTAGTGGTCATCTTCTGCGCCATTAGAAAAAGCAGGTTGATAACTGCCGGCAGTAGCAATACCCGTCGTACTCC
>JBEBWN010000194.1:0-7351 GCA_040392235.1 Taibaiella helva
TCTTGCCCCCATATATACCGATGTCGCATAATTAGGAGCCAAGCTCTACGACTGGTAAATACAATCATGTCTGTGAGAAGAGGATAACACTAATGTTAGCTGCAATATTTTGACTATATATTAGCATCGGCGCGCTTGTCCGGCGTATGGAAATATATAAAGCACCGGTGGCGGAACAAAGACAAGGATGCGGGAGAGGCACCACGGAAAAAAATCCTCCGGATGGGGGCTGTGCACCAGACTAAACTATATTATGACAAGCAAGCTAGCAGAAATGCCAGTCTAGGGAAGTGAAATAAGTAGGGGGCGACCTGATTAAGATCAGGTAGGTTTTACAGAAGATCAGCGTTTTACAAATACCCTTGTGCCTGCCTGTACAAATAAATAGAAATCGTCAATATCTTCGGGCTTCATGGCTACACAACCATCGGTCCAACCTATGCCCATATCGACCATTTTGACGCCGCTCTTAAAGGTTCCGTGTATGCCTACCGCACTGCCAATCCGCGCACCAGGCGGAATAAGTCCCTCTTGTTTACGCTTGTTAAATTTCTGGTAGGATTCTGCATTAGGATAGTCTAACAGGATAAATTTTTGCCAATTGCTGTGGCTTCTTTTACTTACGATTTTAAACCAACCTTCGGGGGTGGCCCGGTCTCCTTCCATCATTTTATCTTTTTTGGGCTCGGGGCCAAAAACCGCGCGGTACTGCCTGATCCGCTTTCTTTTGTACAGAATAGCCACCAGGTATTGACTTTTATCCACATATACTAGTATCGAGTCGGGGTTCAGGGTATCTACATCCACTTTTTGCCGTTCGCCTAAGGAAGGGAATGGCGGGAGAATGATGGTCTCGGTTATTTTTAAATTACCCTCGTAGTACTGTACGGTACGTACAATATTGCCATGCCGGTCTTTTTTTTCCTCAATGATCTTTAAATCACGCACTTCTTTTTCCCCGGTACCGGTTTTTGTCCCGGGATCTTTAGGGGGCTGAGCGGAAAGTAAAGAAGGGAAGTACACCAAACCGGCCATCAGGAACCATACCACTGCACAAAAATGAGAAAACTTCATTTCTTAATCTATATTACTTTTCTAAGGTTAACGAAGATAAGCCTTTTTCGAAGAGCAGAAACGGCAAAGGTGTACAACGTACACCTTTGCCACTTAAAATATTGGTAACCAATTAATCCCTTCTTCCCCCAAATAAGCGGAGCAAGAAGATAAACAGGTTTACAAAGTCCAGATACAGGGCCAATGCCCCCATAATAGCGCCTTTCTTACGCGCTTCTTCTGAGTCCAAAAGGGCATATGACTTGATCTTTTGCGTGTCATAAGCAATAAGGCCCACAAATACGGCTACGCCAACGTAGGAGATGATCCAATATAAAGTAGGGCTGCCGACAAAAAAATTGACAATGGAAGCCAGAACAATACCGATTAATCCCATCATCATTATTTTACCAAAGGATGTCAGGTCCTGCTTGGTAAAGTAGCCCACTGCCGTCATAATACCAAAGGTACCTGCTGTAATAGCAAATACGGACAGGAAGGAGGAGAGGCTATAGGTAAGCATTAAAGCGGCGAAGGTAATGCCCATTACTGCCGAATAACCTATAAAAACAGCCGTAGCCGTTAATGAAGACATTTTTTGAATGCGTATGGCCAAAAAGCCTACCAGAAATATCTGGAGGATCAGCAGGCCAAAAAACAGTAACTTATTGCCAAAGAAAAAGTTAATGGCGGCGGGGCTGCTGGCCACGAGCAAGGCTACCACTCCGGTGATGGCCAGTCCCAGGCTCATCCAGCCATATACCTTAGTCATGTAACGGGCAACGTATGCCGCGTCGACCTGTGTGGAACCGGTTTCCTGGGGATATTCCCAGCTTTGGTAAGAACCACCGGGCAACTGATTAGAACTCATATAAACCTTATTTTTTGATGGAGATCAAAGATAAGGATTCCGGGGCTAAGTAAAAAGGAGATTCCGGTGAAAATGCCTTACCGTAGCCATTTCCCGAAAGAAAGAAGACCGGCAATACTGCCCGGTCTAGGCCGCTCGCCTGCCGCTACCGAAGAGTTTAGCCGCTGTATTCTACTAATTTGCAATTAAAAAACTATTTTCGCTTTGCTTTTCTCAACTTATAGTTAACCCGCCACGGGCGGGATTATTAATTTCAAATGAAGCACTTACCTAATATTTGCACTTTAGCGAATTTATTCTTTGGCTGTATAGCCATTACCTATATTTTACATGCACCGGTATTCTTTCAGCAACTGGGTGAAAATATATACCCGGTACTGGGTATGGAGCAAATGGCGTTGGGGAGCATATTCATTGGCCTGGCCGCCCTTATGGATGTTTTTGATGGTTTAGCGGCGCGTTCGTTAAAGATATTTTCCCCTTTAGGCAAGGACCTGGATTCGCTGGCCGATCTTGTTTCATTTGGTGTAGCGCCCTCTATGATTTTTTTCAAACTGCTTTGGTCTGCTTACATGGCCGAGCCCGGCGCCTTGGAAACGCCTATGATTGTGATGGCTCCTGCATTCCTGATCGCCTGTTTCGGCGCTCTGCGCCTGGCACGTTTTAACCAAACCAGCATACAACAGCGCGACTATTTCCAGGGGATGCCTATACCGGCTGCAGGCGTTTTGACGGCCTCTCTGCCCCTGATCGTTTGGTATACGGCGCCTTATGATATTCCCAATTTGCTGATCAACCGTTGGTTGCTATATGCCTTGATCGCGGTAATTTGCTACCTGATGGTCAGTAAGGTGAAATTTTTAAAATGGAAAGCCCCGGCCAGGAACCTAAGCGCCTGGTGGCCCCAGATAGTGCTGCTGGTCGCCCTGCTGATTGGCGCGCCTTTTTTGAAATTTGCTGTAGTACCGGTTTTATTCCTGATATATATTATTTGCTCGTTGGTGTATAAGTACCCCACTGTGCCGGAAAGCCCGGCGTACGGGGAGCAAGGATAAGCGGAAAAAGAAGAGCCCCCTGCTTATAAAAACTTTTAGCCTTAAATTTCAGCGCATATTTACAAAGCCACCAGATGAAATTATATCTAGTACCGACACCTATTGGCAATCTGGGCGATATTACCTTGCGGGCCCTTGATATTTTGAAACAGGCGGATGTATTGCTCTGCGAGGACACCCGAACCAGCGGTTACCTGCTGAAGCACTACCAGATACAGAAACCGCTCCAGGCCTACCACCAACACAATGAGCATAAGATAACAGAGTACCTGGTAGAGCAAATGGAAAACGGGAAGACAATGGCCCTGCTTACCGACGCAGGCACCCCGGGCATTTCCGACCCCGGCTTTTTGTTGTTGCGGGCCTGTATTCAAAGGGGTATCGAAGTAGAATGTCTTCCGGGCGCCACAGCCTTTGTGCCCGCTTTGATACAAAGCGGCATTCCTTCCAGTAGTTTTGTATTCGAGGGTTTTCTTCCTTTGAAAAAAGGCAGGAAAACTAAAATAGAGCAGCTGGCGGCAGAAGAGCGCACGTTGATCTTATACGAATCGCCACACCGCCTGGTTAAAACACTTACCGAACTAAGGGAGGCCTTTGGTGCAGAACGCAGCGCATCGGTCAGCAGGGAGCTGACCAAAATGTTTGCCGAAACGAAACGGGATAGCCTCAACAACCTGGCGGCATACTATGCCGCCCATCCTCCCAAAGGTGAAATTGTTCTTGTGATCGAGGGAAAGAAGCCGGAAAGGAAAAGAAAGAAATACAGTGATGACGGGGAAGAGGAGCAGGAAGACTAACCACCAGCCCCTAAACGGTTAATACCCGCTTTGGCTTTTTGATCGAGGGAGGATTTGTAGTCATGGTTTTTCATGGCTATACATTTTTTATAGTAGGCTACCGCCTCTGTCCGTTTCCCCTGGTCTTCGAAAATTTCCCCTAATTCCAATGCCGACCTCGCGGCAAAGTGTTCCTGCCGGTTATGCCCCATCTTTATGGTTGCCTCATAATAAGGTATTGCTTTGGCCGGCTGCCCCATTAATGAATATATCCTGGCTTGCCGGTAATGAAATTCCAGCTGATCAGCTGCCTGCGGGAAATCGCGTGCCGAGAATCCTTTTAACTGCTCCAAAGCTTTGGAAAAGTAACCGCCGTCGCAAAGCAGGCGCGCCCGTAACAGGAATGTATTGGGTATAACATCGTTTTCGGCATAACGTTGCGCCTGTTTATCGGCATCAATTTTGGCTGTGCCTACCGCTTTAATTTTATTCTTATAGGTTATAGCCTTAGGCAGGTTACCTGCAGCAATACAGTAAAGGCTCATTTTCTGAAGGGCGTCTTTCACAAAAAGATTGCCTTTGTTTTGGTTTAAAAACCGCTGGAAGTAAACCAGGCAATCGTCGTCATTTTTTTGCAGCATGGTTATACCCATCTGGTAATCAAATATGGGCGCATCCAGGTAGGCGCTACTTGTATTCCGCTGCCTCAATGTCTGCTCAGCAATCGCCGCTTTATTATCGTTTAGGGCGAAATTGGCCTTCATGAAAGCGAAGAGATGGTTATTGCGGAAATCAAGGGCGCTTTCGTCCAGGTATTTCCAGGTCGCTTTCCGGTCAGAAAGCAGGGAGAATTTTAAATAGCAGTAATAGAATATCGCTTCTTCCCGCATTAGTGAGGCGGTGCCATCTCGATGGCTCAGGAAATCTACGATCTGCGCGGTACCTCTCTTCACGCTACCCTTCATACCCAACATACTGGTAATCCAGCGGTAGCTGTCCGGTATGGTTCCAACCAGGGCCTCTTCTACTCCCAGCAATACCTGGTTGTTGCGAAATTCCGGGAAGCGTTTGCTGTTCTCCTTTAACAATAAAAATGACTTCCGGAATTCCACTCCCGCGGTAAAGTCCTCTTTGAACCGAATACGCACGGCGGCCCATTGAAAATAAAGCAATCCTACAGAAAACCGGTACCAGGGTGAATTGGGGTCGCTCTGTTCCAACAACTTAACTCTTTTGTCCAGGTTACCTTTCCGGCGGGCATATTCTTTGGCATCGCCATTAAAAAGGAGTGTAAGGCAATCGTCATAGTTAGCCAGCATTACGGGCACCAGGTTGTCCGGATGCTCTCTGAGCTCTTCTGCGAGCAGATTGCCGCCTTCGGCTATACGCAGGGAAACCAGGGACTGGTAAGCCTGCTTGCACCGGTCATTAAAATCGAAGTAATATTTGCCATCTCCCTGGCCGGCACAATGCGGAACACTATATCCCAGCAGGAAGATGAAGGTGAATATAATTGTCGATAAAAAACGCAGAATAGCCATAGCCTGGCAAAGATATAGGAATTCCGAATATTGGACAGAACCGGAAGGGAGGAGGCATTCCCGCAAATTCCGCTGATCATTTTATATTTGCGGCATGTCTGCGTTGTATCACTTTTTAAGAACTTCAGGAAGATGGTCCTATTTCCTGGCTATTGGCTGGACACTGCTCATATTGGTTGCCTGCCTGATTCCGGGTAGGGATGTACCGGATGTAAGCATACCTATGATAGACAAATGGGTCCATTTTGTCATTTTTGCCGGCTTTAGCTTTTTATGGCTCTGTACCCACCCCGGCCATGGCATAAAACGTTGCCTTATTGTCCTGTTTTGCTCTATACTCCTGGGCTATGCCGTTGAATTATTGCAAGGTAGCGGCATTACGGAAGGCCGGTCTTTTGACTATTATGATGTTGTTGCCGATGGCATCGGCGGACTGATAGGTGTGCTCCTGTTTTTGGTTGCTGAACGCCTTTATGCTAAACAGTGACCTGTATTTCTGTTAAACTTTGTACGTGAAAAGACTTATTTTTCATAAAAACCGGCAGCAGGGTACGGTTGTTTAACTAAATTTGTTTTTATAATCTTTGTTCATAGAATGCGGGCGACTCTACTTTTTCTTATCATATTAACGTTCTCCATCCGCCCACAGGGGCACGGCCAGAATATTATTGGCTTGCGTATTCTGATTGGTGAAGATGCTCCGGCTTTCCTCGCTTTTCCATCGGAAGTAGAAAACGTAAGATGGGATAATAACGAGATGAATAATTATTATAAGATCTCGACACGCAACGAAAACACGATACAAATATCTTACAATGGCCAGGATGGGGCACCGACAACCGGCACGGGATTTTCGGTAATCCAGGGCAAGAACACGCACCTTTTTACCCTGGTACTGAAGCAGGATTATGATATTAATAAGGACCCGGTGCTTTATTATGACTTCTCAGACAAAGGAAAATTGAAAGCGGCTGTGGAAATGGCCAAAAAAGATCAGGCAGGAGCAGCAGAGCCGCCGGCTTTGGCAGCAGCGGATAAAAGCAAGGCCGAAGACCGGAAAAGAGAAATGCATTTGGTGCAGCAACAGAAACAGAAAGAAGCAGAAACGCAGCAAAAAACAGAACGGGAGGCAGAACAAAAACGCGAAGCCGAACTGGCAAAAGCTAAAGAAGAAGCCCGGCAAAAAGAGAAAGAAGAACTGCTTGTAAAGGAAAAGGAAAAAGCGCTCCGGAAGGAAGAAGCCGAGGCAGAGAAGCGGAAGCAGGCTGAGTTGGACCGGTTGCGCAGGGAACAGGAAGCTGAAAACAAGAAAGCAGCTCTTGCCGCCGCCGAACTGAAGAAAAAACAAGAACAGGAACAGGATGAAGCAGCCAAAGCAGAGGCGATAGCCCGGCATAAGGCGGCTGAAGAAAAGCGGCTGCAACAGCAACAGGAAAAGGAAAGACTGGCCCAGGAAAAGCTGGAAGCCCTGGAAGCAGAGCGATTGCGTAAAGCGGAGGAACTGAAAAAGGAGACAGAAGCGCGACGCAAAGCTAAGGAAGAAGCGGAAGCTCGCCTGGCAACCCTGGAACAGGCAAAAGAAGAGGCCCGCAAACAGGAAGCCTACAGTATGGCGGGCCTGTACAATCGCTACGGCAAGGGGCCGAACGGCATTAATTTTTATGACATCCCGCCGGAGCAATATAACCTGACCAATACAGATTTTTATATCGCAGCAGACACAGCTACGAACTGTATCAACAGCATAGAACTGTTAAAAGAAAGCCCCAGACTGGATCTCAGGTCAAAGACAGCGCAAAATATTTCAGCATCGCTGCTGGGCATTTCCTTTAAAAATGCATTTGCCTATTATCACATCCGCATCACGAATAACAGCAATGAGGATTACCTCGTAGGCGCCAATAGCCTGGCATGGTATCAGCCCGACGGAAAAGCAAAATATCTGAAATGCAGTTACCTGACTTATATTGGCTTTTTCCCCATTGTTAAACCCGGAACAACCGGCGATTATATGTATGTAACACGTGCCGCCAATATTAACGAAGAGGACAAGCT
>JBEBWN010000195.1:0-7331 GCA_040392235.1 Taibaiella helva
TGCATTGACTTCACCCTTGATACGATCGTTTTCATACCCATGCCCTCCTCCCAGCCGGGACCGCGTTGCAGTCCCTTTCCATTATCTTCGACCGTTATATTCAAAAGGCCGTCGTGGCAGCTAAACTGAACCAGAGCTCTACTGGCGTGGGCGTGTTTCAGGATATTCTGGATCAATTCGCGTATAATATGGTAAACCGAGAGCTCAAAGTTATTATCTTTCACGGGAATCGTGCCATACTGCTGAAAGTCGATGCGCATGTGCCGTGTTTGGGTTATTTTATCGCAATACAGATGTATTGCTTCGGTCAGACCATTATCTACCAGCAGTTCCGGCATCATATTGTGTGCTGTATTCCGCAGGTCCTTCATCGTTTCCTTCAGCAGGAGCATACTTTCATGATAACCGGGAGCGTTTCCTGCCTGCGGAAAATCTTTACCCAGGGTGTCCAGGTACATGTTCAGGGTGAAGAGTTGTCCCCCGATACCATCATGTAGTTCGTGGGCTACCCTTGCCCGTTCTTTTTCTTCTCCCTTGATGGTGGCTTGCCATGCCATAATTTCTTCCTGTTGCTGTAGGGTGCGCAGTTTATATTCCACATTCTTCTGCTTTTGTTTGTAAACAAGAATGACTACCGTGATGAGTATTAATGCCGCAATCGATATACCGTATAGCCATCTTTTTTTGCCAGCAATATCGGTTTGTTGTAAAGCGATCATCAGGTTGTTTTCGGCCAATTGCTTGTCTTTTTTTACAGAACGGTATTGTATCTCGAAATGATTGATGCTTTCTTTGATTTGCTGGCTGGCCACGCTATCTTTAAGATTAACATATAGGTCCTTGTACCGGAGCGCTTGCTCATAGTTGCCGGTAGCTTTATACAGCTCTGAAAAAGCCCGGTAAATATTGATCATGTTCTCGCTATTGTAGGGCGAGGAGGCGATCATGGTTTGCGCTTCCTGTAAAAGGGAGAGCGCATGTTGGTAATCGCCCAGGCGGGTACGCGTTTCACCCAGTGTAACGAGGATGCCGATCCTAACCGGGGCGTTGCGGCTGTATTCCAGGCGTATAGCTTCCTGAAGTAACTCCTGTGCCTCAACGTACCGCTGCATTTCCAGGTAAAGCCTTGCTTTATTATCCAGCGCCATCATTAGGAATTCCTTGATGTCATTTTTTCGTGCTATGTCGATGGCTCGCTCCAGGTATCCTATACTGGCAAGGGTGTCATTTTTCGACTTAAGCACCTGTAAAGACCTGTATAGTAAGGCCCTGGCCTGGTTGTATGGCATATTTTGCCGGCTGAATTCTTTTTCGGCCTCGTCCAGGTAGATGGCAGCCTGGCTGTATTGGTTCAGCATGAGCATGACGGCAGCCAGGTTCAGCGATATAGAGGCATTTAATTTATGATTTGTGGAATGGAGGGCCAGAGCATGCGCCCGGTAGAGATAGGCTGTGGCCCGTTCGTAATTGTCCGACTGTACGTAGGCCCAGCCTGTTTCATTGTAAAGAAGGGGTAAAAATCTATGCCCTTCTTCTGTTGTGCTGCAATAAGCTATAGCTCTCTCCAGGGTCCGGATAAACGCAATGTTTTGTTCCCGGTCATAGTACACCTTTGCTTTGTAAAGATGGCTGTACACAACACCTCGCATGTATTGTGCTGATATACATTCATTTATAATGCTATCCAAGGCCTGCAGTGCGTCAGGCAAGGGTAAATTGTCCAGGCGTTCAGCCACACTATCCAGTGCCCGGGCTATTTGTGTCGTATCGCCCGTCAACTCCAATGTATTTAACTTTTTAGGCAAACCTTCCTGGGCCGGCGCCAGAGGGGTTAAAACCAGGAGCAGAATGAAAACATATAAAAATTTGTATGTCAATAATGTTAATTTTTAAGAATATAAAGTTAATCAAAGTAATAAAAAAAACAGCTTTGAACCGGGAGCGGGCGAACAAGGAAGGCTTGATGCCGCTTTTTTGTTTTAGCCGGATGTTATTTTATGCAGAACAAGGGGCGTGAGAGCTGTTTGATTTGGCTTTTTCTCCTACAAGCTGTAATTTTTCAGTAATTTCGCGACCTATTTTAGAAATATGAAGAATATCCGTAATTTTTGCATTATTGCCCATATTGATCACGGGAAGAGTACGCTGGCCGACCGACTCCTGGAGCATACTCAAACCATATCGGAACGCGATATGCAAGCCCAGGTTTTAGATGATATGGACCTTGAGCGGGAAAAGGGCATTACGATCAAAAGCCATGCTATCCAGATTAATCACGTACATAATGGTGTATCGTACACGTTCAATCTGGTAGACACTCCCGGGCACGTGGATTTTTCTTATGAAGTAAGCCGTGCCCTGGCAGCTTGTGAAGGTGCATTATTACTGGTAGATGCCTCTCAGGGCATACAGGCACAAACTATATCAAATTTATACCTCGCAATTGATAATGATCTGGAAATAATACCGGTGATCAATAAAATTGATATGGACGGCGCTATGATACCTGAAGTTACCGACCAGATTGTAGACCTTATTGGCTGCAAGCCGGAAGATATTATCCTGGCCAGCGGTAAAAGCGGTATCGGAATAGACGAAATACTGGCGGCCATCATCGAGCGGATTCCAGCGCCGAAGGGCGACGAAGAGGGGCCTCTCGAAGCCCTGGTATTCGATTCCGTATTCAATCCTTTCCGGGGGATCATTGTTTACTATCGTATCCTGAACGGTACTTTACGTAAGAATGATAAGGTTAAATTTTTACATACCGGAAAAGAGTATGACGCCGACGAAATTGGCATTTTGAAACTATCGCTGACACCTAAACAGGAAGTAAAGGCCGGCGATGTAGGTTATATTATAACCGGTATAAAGAATGCCAAAGAAGTGAAGGTGGGCGATACATTGACGCTGGTTAGTAAGCCTGCCAAGGAAGCGATAAAAGGTTTTGAGGATGTAAAGCCCATGGTATTTGCGGGTATATTCCCGGTTAATACAGATGAATTCGAAGAATTGAGAGATTGTATGGAGAAGCTGCAATTAAACGATGCTTCACTTACTTTCGAAACGGAAACTTCGCAAGCCCTGGGTTTCGGATTCCGTTGCGGCTTTCTGGGAATGCTGCATATGGAGATTATACAGGAACGCCTGGAGCGGGAGTTTAATCAAACAGTTATTACTACTGTGCCTAACGTTAGCTTCCATGCCTATACTACAAGAGAGCCGGATGTTAGGATTATTGTTAATAATCCTTCTGAAATGCCGGATCCGAGCAGGACGTCCCGGATAGAAGAACCTTTTATAAGGGCGCAAATCATTAGTCTGCCCGATTATATCGGCAATATAATGACGCTTTGCCTGGGGAAAAGAGGCATACTGATTAACCAGAATTACCTGACCGCTTCAAGGGTGGAGCTGATCTTTGAAATGCCGCTTGCCGAAATTGTTTTTGATTTTTATGATAAGCTAAAATCATCAACGAGAGGCTATGCTTCGTTCGATTATCAACCTATTGATTACCGCGAAAGCGATATCGTCAAAATGGATATTCTTTTAAACGGCGATAAAGTGGATGCCTTGAGTGCGCTGATTCATCGCAGCCGGGCGCAGGACTTTGGCCGGAAGCTGTGCAATAAGTTAAAAGAACTTTTGCCGCGCCAGCAGTTTATGATCGCCATACAGGCGGCGCTAGGCGCGAAGATCGTGGCCCGCGAAACCATATCGGCTATGAGGAAAGACGTAACGGCAAAATGTTACGGTGGTGATATATCGCGTAAACGGAAACTGCTGGAAAAACAAAAAGAAGGGAAAAAGAGAATGCGGCAGATAGGGAATGTAGAAGTACCACAGGAAGCGTTCCTTGCCGTGTTGAAACTGGACGATTAAATTGAAGGAAATACAATGGCCGGGGGCAGCTAACGACCCGGCCAGATAGAAACAGGCTGTATGAAAATAATTATTGCTATCATTCTTTTGTCGTTTAATGTAACCTTTCTGCAGGCACATCAGCAGAAGGTGATCAAGCTGAAACCGGCAAAGGAACGGATGCAACTAAGGGACTATTTTATTGCCGGTGTAGTGGACGACCGTCCCGATACCTCGAATGTAGGTAGCCTTCGTAACGGCCTGAGCAAAACAATGACAGCTGTCAATTTGGAGGAAGGCGCCAGGGCTTCGGCCAGCGCTTACATCCGGCAATTTGTAACGGGTGCCGATCAGAAGGAGGGTATTACATTGCACATCGTTCGTTGGGAAATTGGCGAACGGACAGAAAAAGGCAAAAGAGTGGCTGAGCTAAGCTCTCATTTCGCTTTTTATAGAAATGAAGATAAGCTGATGGAATACACCGGTAATGCTTACGTCCGGTCGGTTATTGATGTGAGCAGCCATGTGGCGGCATTGTTCAGCCAGAGCCTGGAATCGGTATTGAAGGAATTTGATGGTTGGTGGCGAAATAACAGGGCAGCCTATCTTGACGCACAGGTGGTAGGGCTGGAAGTGACCGCTGTACTGAAAACGGCTGCAAAAAATAAAGACCTGATTGTTTTTAATCCGAAAATGCCTTTAACTATTGCGGACTTTAAGGGGAAGCCGGACGAGCTGAGCGAGTATGAGGCCTTCACCTATAGTGGTTTTAATATGGAATACGAAAGTCAGACCACGGGCAAACGTACTAAAGTGAAAATTTCGGTGTCTCCTTTTTTCGACAAAAGTAAGTCCTGGATACGACCGAAAGCCCGGAATGACTACGTTTTGATGCACGAACAACTCCATTTTGACGTTACCGCTATGAAAGCTATGGAATTTGTACAGGCTATTAATAAATATTCGTTTAGCCTTGATAATTACCAAGAGGAGCTAAACCAGTTGCACCGGCAATATGATAAAGACGCAGATGCCCTGCAAGAGCAATACGATAAGGAAACTAAGCATGGTACGCTGGAGGGAAAACAGAGCCAGTGGAAGATGGAAATTAAGCAAAGATTAAGCAAGGTAGTCGCAGCGGGAAGTTAGGGTTAGTCGAAGGTGAAAAGGCAAAACTCCAAAGCATAACATGAGTGTAGTTGGCGTATGCAAGACCCGGTATATTGCTCCATTTATTGTTCTTTACGATGCTATAAATTCATGCGATTTTAGGCGCAACTATCTTAATGTTTTACGATAGCTTTTGACTTTTTGCGGAAGTCAGTCAATCGTTAATTTTATTGTTTACCTTTGACTATATTAACCAATCAGTATCCGACTTAAATAATATTATAACAGCGTAGATTAATTATGAGCAAGGAATGGCCTTTATGGGAGGTATTTATACGAAGTAAATCAGGTCTTGATCACAAACATGTCGGCAGTTTGCACGCAGCGGATGCCGAAATGGCTATTGAGAATGCGCGTGACGTGTATACGCGCCGACTGGAGGGTGTAAGTATATGGGTGGTCGAAAGTATGCATATACATGCCTCGAATCCTGACGATGCCGGAGCCCTGTACGATCCTGCAAACGATAAGGTGTATCGTCATCCTACCTTTTATGATTTACCTATAGAGTTGAAGCACATGTAATGTGCTTTTTGCTTTGCCGGCTATGCCAGAAATGGCGTTATGCCGGTATCATTAAAACAGAAACTGGTTCACAACAATGTTGGTACAAAAAATAAATTATGTTTTGCAGCTGGCGGATAACGCCTTAATATTAGGGCACCGTTTAAGCGAATGGTGCGGACACGGCCCTATCCTGGAGCAGGATATCGCCATTACTAATATGGCCCTGGATCATTTAGGGCAGGCTAGGGCGCTTTATCAATATGCTGCAGAACTGTATAACCAGTTGCCCGCCGGAGATCAGAAAGCTCAATTTCAATCTCCTGTTATATTCGATGCTGCTTCCGGTATAAACGAAGACCACCTGGCCTATCTGAGGGACGGCTGGGATTATAAAAATACGCTTCTGGCAGAGCAACCTAATGGCAACTGGGCGGATACCATTGCACGTTCTTTCTTTTATGATCAATATACCGTATTGCTTTACCGCGCTTTACAACAAAGCGCCGATACAACGCTTGCTGCTATTGGGGAGAAATCGTTGAAGGAAGTAACTTACCACCGTAAGTGGAGCAGCGAATGGGTAATACGACTTGGTGATGGAACAGAGGAAAGTAAAACAAAAATGCAAGCTGCAATAGATAATCTTTGGCCTTATACCGGAGAATTATTTATACCATCGCCGGATGAGCAGATTATCATAAAGGCCGGCGACGCCGCCAATATGCCCTCTCTCCTTGTGCAATGGCAGTCTGAAGTGGCTTCGGTACTGCAAGAAGCTGACCTGGTACAGCCGGCGAAAGATGCCTGGATGCACACCGGAGGCAAGACCGGGAGCCATACTGAGCACCTGGGCTATATATTGGCTGAAATGCAACATATTCAACGGGCTTATCCCGGGTTGGAGTGGTAGTACGCCTTGTCATTGTCGACTACAAAATGAGTATATTGAGTTCTAAATTTCACTACGCAACATTAATTGCATTGCTCCTGCTGCTTTTCATAAGCGCAGGAGTTTACTTTAATGCCCTATCCGGTTTTTGGCTGTTGGCGCTGACTGTCTCCTATATTATGCTATTGGTATTGGGCAGCATCTTTATCCAATGGAATTTTTATCTGAGATCGTACAATAAACTGGACGCCTTTTTTCCCAATGGACGAGCTGAGAAGCCAAGGCACGACGCGAAATTGTCCATAGCCATTACATTTGATGACGGCCCTGCTGATTATACCGGGGAAATTCTGGATATCCTGAAAATGCATGAGGTGCCCGCTACTTTTTTCCTGATCGGGAAAAATATAAAGGGCAAAGAGTCGGTTGTAGCCAGGATGCATCAGGAAGGACATGCCATCGGTTCTCATAGCTATTACCATGGGTTTAATTTTGACTGGCAGAGTGCTTCTGCTATGGAAGAAGAAATCAGAGCGGCAAATAAAGCTATTGGACAGATAACAGGAACACAGATTGGGTTATTCCGTCCTCCGTATGGGGTAACCAACCCGAATCTTGCTAAGGCTATCGGGAAGACTGGTATGATCAGTGTAGGCTGGAACCTTCGTTCTATGGATACCATAGCACGAGATGAGAAAGATTTAATGGAAAGGATACTCAGGCAGCTGAAATCAGGCAGTATTATATTGCTGCACGATAGTTGTGCGATTACTGCCCGGATATTGCCCGACCTGCTACAGGCAATTAAAGCGAGGGGATATACGGCTATAGCTCTTTAATTGTATGTATAGGGTCTGCTGTTAAACTCAATTGGGTGCATCCCCCAGTGTATAAAGTATCC
>JBEBWN010000196.1:0-7289 GCA_040392235.1 Taibaiella helva
TACCAGCGTTCCCAATGAAGAAACGACGATCTACATGGAATTTGAAAAGAAATACATTTGCTAGATGTGTACAATCGTTTGGGTTATGAAAAATTTCCTTATTTTAAATCCCGGTTACCCCGGAAGAAGCTAATTTCCCGGATGGCCATCCAAACCAATTGATTCTATGCCGATAAAAATAGCACTAGCCGACGACCACATTATGGTGCTGGATGGGCTGCGTAATGCCTTGGCTTCTGAACCCGACATTGTCATCCTGGGCTGCTACCGCACAGGAGCTGCACTCATGGAAGCGTTGGGGAAAGGAATGTCGCCCGATGTATTGCTCCTGGATTTGCAATTGCCCGACAAAACAGGCCAGGAAATAGCCGTGGACGTAATGCGCCATTATCCCGGCACGCGAATATTGATACTCAGCGGCGTAGATTCATCCATGGTTATCCAGGATATGATGGAAGTAGGTTGCAAAGGATATCTGTTGAAAACGATGACCGACAAAGACCTTTTAGTCCTAGCCATACAATCGGTGTACAATGGTAAAATCTTCCTGGAACCCAGTATAAGGGAACGCCTGCTGGAGGGCATGCTGGAGGCCAAACAAAAACCGGCCATGACCAAACGGAAACTCACCGCCAGGGAACGGGACGTTCTGCAACTGATCGCCATGGAGTTCACCAATCAGCAAATTGCCGACCGTCTTTTTATTAGTTTACGCACCGTCGAGAACCACCGGCACAACCTGATCCAGAAACTGGAGGTAAAGAATGGCCTGGGCCTCATTAAAGCAGCAATGGAAATGGGATTGATCAAGGAATAACTTGTGCCTTTTTCTTATGCGATTCCCCGCTAACTAGTTCCGAACTCTGGCCGGGTTATTATTTCATTTTGACATCTACGATTTTTCACTCTAATAGACCAGGTAATGTCGCAATAAGAACTCACATATCTTATAATCGCCATCTACGTCAGTAAATATAAGCAAGCTTCATCTCTGTCCGCATTATACATCGCAAAGCCGCATTCGAAATAAAGAGGATCCTCTACTTTAACCGACGTCCTGGCTGTATTGCCAAAAATATTTACCGGCAGGTATCCCCTTAATAAAATTTCCAGGAAACGGCCTTAATCCCTTATCAAAGTAACAGATTATGCCGCCCCATATGCATCAGCTGATCAACCCCAGGTCAACTGCTTTTTTCACCAGGCCGGCCGAATTTTTTACGCCCAGCTTCACCAGCAGGCCTATACGGTGATTGTCCACCGTACGCTTACTGATACATAACTTTTCTGCAATTTCCTGGCTGGTATAGTTAGCCGCCACCAGTTGCAATACCTGTTTTTCGCGCCGCGTAATGCTGGCATTAAGCGCCCCCTGTTCCTGCCGCGTATGAATGGTGTGTTGTACAATCTTATCCCGCACTTCCGCTTCCAGGAACTGCCGGCCGGCATAAACGGCACGGATCGCTTCGAGGATAACCGCTTCGGAGGCTGACTTCAATACATAGCCCATTGCGCCCGATTGCAGCAGGCTTTTTATAACATGTACGCTATCTTCATTGGTCAATACCAGTATTTTAACATCGGGATGCCGTTTCGCAATAATACCCGCCAATTCCTGGCCGGAATACCCCGGCATCTGGATATCCAACAAGAGCACATCCGGTTGTTGTTTTTCCAGACCATCGAGCAGTTGCAGACCATTATGATAGGCGGCCAGTACTTCCATACCATCGCTGTTATGTAACAGGTTGCGCAATCCATTCAGGATTAGCGGATGGTCGTCGGTCAGTATCAAACGGATTTTTGTCATACCCGGAGTAAAGTTATATACTTTTTACCGTTTGGTATTGCAACAGCGGTATTTCCACATATACGGAGGTCCCCCTCGCTGCTGAGGAATCGACAGAAACCGAACCATTCATCTGTTCTACAAGCGACACCAGCGTATGCAGCCCCATTCCTGCCTGATTTTCCTGCCGGACACCTCCTTTACCATCATCTTCCACCGTAAGACTCAAGAGATCCTCGTGCAACAACAGGTGTACAACAAGCTGTTGCGCCTGGGCATGCTTAATAACATTTTGCACCAGCTCCTGTGCAATACGGTAAACGATCAGCGCCAGATCTGGTTGCAGTTGTTCAAAGGGGCCAAAAGCCTGCAGGTCAATACGGGGTTCGTCATCTTTTTGCAATTGCATACAATACAGACGAATGGCTTCGGCTAAACTGTTATGTTGCAGAATTTCCGGCATCAGGTTATGCGACACTTTTCGCACTTCCCGGCTAATCGTTTCGAGCATCTGCAATACTTCCTGGTAACTGCTATTTTGGCGCAGTGAGGGATCCTGCTGCCCGATTACCATATAGTTGATACGGGCCGCAGTGAGCAAGCCACCGATGCCGTTATGTAGTTCGCGCGCCAGGCGGCTTCGTTCTTTTTCTTCGCCGGCAAGACTGGCCCGCAATTTCCCTATTTCCATACCCTGCTCCAGGTTCTGCATGCGCTGTTGTTGTAACCTTTGCCGGTTACGAAAAACCAGGTAACCAGCCCCCGACAGCAAGGCCAAGCCTGTAGCAACCCCCGCCGCCAGGTAAGTCCACAAGCTTTTACGCCGCAACTGTTCGCCCTGCTGTACTATAGTAACCTGTCTGCGCAACAATTCTTTATCTTTCTGCGCGGTATGGTATTTTAGCTCCAGTTGCCGGATGCGATCCAGCCCTTCTGTCCGGTGAATACTATCGCGGCTATATACATATTGCTCATAATGCTGCAAGGCTTCCGCTGGCCGCCCCTGGCGTTTGTAAAGCGCATAAAGCTTATAGTGAATATCCGATAAGTTATACCGGAGTCCCAGCATTTTCGCTTTCCGCAAAGCGCTGTCCAGGTAGTAAAGCGACTTAATGGGTTGATGCAGGGCGAAAAAGGTTTCGCCTAATAAAGCCAGGTTCGTTACACGATAATAGGGATTAACCGTTTCTTCTACTTGTGTCGCCAGCTGAAGATAGTGCAAGGCTTCGTTATAATGCCCCCGGGCATAGGCCAACTGCCCCAACAGTAGTAAACTATTGTGTTCTTTTTCGGCAAAATGATGTTGTCTCGACAGTTGCAAAGAGTGTTGCAGA
Organism: Taibaiella helva; assembly: GCA_040392235.1. Taxonomy (GTDB): domain Bacteria; phylum Bacteroidota; class Bacteroidia; order Chitinophagales; family Chitinophagaceae; genus Taibaiella; species Taibaiella helvus_A. The sequence continues at coordinate 3,124 of JBEBWN010000196.1, forward strand.
AAACCCGCAGCCTTTGTCCAGGCATTATGCTTGAGGTAATAGCTCCCCTTGTTCAGCAAAGCGGTAGCCTGCAGAGACTTATTGCCCGACTTACGGGCATATTGCTCGGCCAGCTCCAGGTAACGCAATTCGCTTTTGCCCGGCACCGACTGAAGCGCACTGTCTACGGTAAGCAGGGTCACGGCCAGGTTGTTCATAATATTGCCTTTGAGCGGCAGGGCCGCCGCTTTTTCGGCTAGTAGTGCTGCCTGATAGCCATAAAGCGCCGCCTTTTCGTAGTCGCCGGTCAGGGTATAAACGCCCCCCATGTCCTTGTAAATAATGGGCAGGATGATCGTACTCTGCGGCGAGCGCTTGGCATACCGGATGCTTTCCTTCAAAAACACAATACTTTCTTCATAGCGGCCGGTATGTGCATAGATCGTACCCATATGCGCCAGCGAACGGGCTACCCCATATAGATAGGACATTTGCGCGCTATGCATCTTGGCCATTTGCAACAGTTGTATAGCACTATCCGGATAAGCCTGTTGGCAATCACGGGCCAATTGCCAGTATTGCATTACCTGGGCGGTATCCGTATTAGTAATAAAAAGTCCGCGGCCATCGCCGGGACGCCCGGAAGCCTCTGCGGGCGCCTGCGCCGCCCCCCTATACACACTACAAAAAAAGGCCAGGTAGCAAACCATATGGCATGCCAGCCGGCCAACAGGCCCTAAAACAGGCCGTGATTTCAAAAAATCTGTATTTCTCATCTCCGGTTCCTATCGTTGCCAGCATATCCGCGCAGGCCATCGCCTGATACTAAACCTACCATTTGCCGCAAAACGAACATTACCGTTAAGATAGACAAACCGGGTATTAATACCTAGTTTTTTTTTATCAAAAATACCCATAAAACAGCTGCCCCTTTGTCATTTCTTTGCAAGAAAGCAACTGATGGCCTCCGGATGCCAAAAATAGCATGGTACTTTGTTTACAATTTAAAGGTCAGTATATGAAACACTTTTTCTCGACAACCATCCATTTATGCCTCCTGTTGTGTGCGATCTGTTCTAGCCGAACCGGTCAGGTAGCGCATGCAGCCCCCTATATGAGAGCGGAAGCGCCCGCGGCCGCACCGCAGCCCTATTTCCTGGAAAACAAAGGGCAAATAACCAACCAGGACGGCCATACACGCCATGACATCGATTTTTCCATTGCTACAAACAAGGGCTTGAATGTGTTTGTAGGCCAGGGCAAAATAGTGTACCAATGGCATAAAGCTACAGCGCCCCTTAATGCGGCTCCCGGCAAACCGGCCTGGGAAACGGACAATGGGCCGGTACAATTTTACCGCATGGAAATGAGCCTCGCGGGCGCCAATCCAAAAGCGACCCTGCAAAAAGAGCAAAAAAGCACCTACTTTGAACGCTATATAACGGCTACGGCCAAAAATGCGAAAGCCGAAGCATTCGGGCGCATTACCTATAAAAATGTATATCCTAATATTGACTGGGTACTATACTATGCCCCTAATGGGTTACTGGAGTATGACTTTATTGTCCACCCGGGTGGGCACATTGCTGATATCCGCCTGGAATTCGGCGGCGCCACGAACCTGCAATTGGATCCAGCCGGTGGCCTGATCGCGGGTACGCCAATGGGGCAGGTATACACCCGAGCGCCTTATTGTTATGACCAGGATGGCTATACCGTAAACTCAACATTTGCCTTACAGGACAACCAATTGCGTTTTAAGACCGGCGCCTACAGCGGCAGACTGATCATTGACCCGATACAGGAATGGGGTAGCTACTTTGGCGGGGAGGCCGCCGACTACCAAGGGCAAATACGCTCTAACGGATCTACTTGCATTTACATGGGAGGACATACGCGCAGTACCCGTAACATTGCCACCACCGGCGCCTGGCAAACAGCGATCACCGGCACTGCCAGCGCCAATAACCACGACTTGTTTATTGTAAAAATGGACAGTACGGGAAAAAGAATATGGAGCACCTACTACGGTGGCGACAAGCAAGACTATGCCCGCAGTCTGGCGCTGGACCCCTGGGAAAACATTTACCTGGTTGGCTATGGCGCTTCCACCCAACTGGGTACTCCGGGTGTGCACCAGCAGGATACTTTTGTTAACGATCGCAATTTCGAGGGCTACCTGGCTAAATTCGATTCTTCCGGCAAGCGCCTCTGGCATACTTATTACGGTGGACCATTACAGGATGTAATTGCCGGCGTGGCCTGCGATGTCGACGGATATGTATACATTACCGGCGAAACCGTCAATATAACCTATATAGCCAGTCCGGGGTCCTTTCAACCAGCGGCCGGCCTGGGATCGGAAGCTTTCCTGGCCAAGTTTGACAGTTCAGGAAAAAGGGTATGGGGCACCTATTTCGGATCAGAAGGAGCCGATTACGGGTACAATGTAACCTGTGCGCCGGATAAAAGCGTTTACATCTGTGGCCGTACCGGAAGCCGCTATAGCATTGCCACTACCGGAGCCCACCTGACCCAGAACATGGGCGCTACGATCAGTGGTTTTTTCTATGGTTATGCAGCTTACCTGGCCAAGTTTACACCGTCAGGTGAACGTATCTGGGCTACCTACTACTCCGGTGGCATGGCCGAGGGTACCGCCGTAGTATGCGACGCTTATCATAATGTTTACATGGCGGGCAGAACCGTGTCGGACAGCCTCTATACGGCCAGCCCCGGCAGTCATCAGCAGCAGGCCGGCTCCTTCCAGGATGGCGATGGATTCCTCGTAAAATTTGACAGTGCCGGTGTACGACATTGGGGTACTTATTATGGCGGCAACCGGAGCGAGGATGCTATCAGAATAGACTGCAACAGCCAGTATGTTTATATCGCAGGAACCACGGCCAGTGATGACGGTATTGCTACAGCCGACGCGCCCTATCCAAACTACAACGACTCCTGTACCCGGGCAGGATGCCTTCCTGATGTATTTATTGCCAAATTCGACACCGCAGGCAGCCGGCTTTGGGCTACCTACTACGGCACTAAGCTGTACGACTACCAAGCCAGTATAGCTACGGACGAATACGGCAATTTTTATGTGGGTGGAACAACCAATAGCCCGGACAATATAGCTATGGGCGAGGTACACCAGGACACCATCAGTTCGGCAGGCACTTATGACGCCTTTTTGCTCAAGTTTTACGATTGTCCGGCAGCGCCTGCCGCACCGGAAAACATTGTGGGTAATGACACGATATGCGCAGGCAGTATACAATCTTACACTATCGAGAGTCAGAATAACCTAAGCTACAATTGGCAACTGCCCGATGGTTGGACAGGCGACACCACCGGGAGCAGCATTACCCTGCAAGCCGGCCGCCAGGAGGGCCTGCACCATCTGCAGCTAAGAGCCTCGGCATACTGCGAAAAGCGCAGATTGACCAGTACAACAAAAGGCATGGACATATACATCCCCGCCTTCCCCACCCCCACTATTACCGTAGAAGGCTACAAGTTGAGCACGAGCATAGCGTATAACAGTTATCAGTGGCTAAAAAACGGCGCGCCGATCAGCGGCGCTACGCAAGACCACTACGAAGTTCCTGAAAATGGCGAATATGCGGTAGCCGTAACCGATGCATTTGGCTGCACAGATACCTCAGACGTTTACTCCGTATCGAATGTTTCGGTAAATGAACCGGCGCTATCTAAGGATATAAGGGTGTATCCCAACCCGGCTAAAGAAACTATATATATAGAAGCGCCCGAACAAGCATGGATCATTTTGAGCACGCTCGACGGCCGCGAAATACAAAGACATAAGGGCGGTGGTCTTATGTCTGTCCAGCAGCTTCCTGAAGGCATTTACATGCTGCGCATCGTAAATATACCCGGCAGGGATAACGGCTACCAAAAGCTGGTTATAGCTGGGAGATAATCGACAAGACAAGCCAAAAAACAATACAGAAAATGCGAAGAATGCCACCCGCGTTCTTCGCATTTTCTGTATTATATATTGCTATAAGACAACCATTTATTTTACTGCAAACCTGATTCCACTTACACAAGAATCGTGAGTCCAAACGAAACACAAAACTTGTTATGCTGAACCTAGCCGAAGCATGAGCCTAGTGATAAGTTAAGCATAATTTGTCGCCTTGAACATTCTTAGTTACCTAACG
>JBEBWN010000197.1:0-7255 GCA_040392235.1 Taibaiella helva
AATTATATCCGGTATGCCTTTGAGCATAATGCTGCGGTTCAGCAAAATGACCTGAACCTGGATAAGGCGATGCTGGCATTACAGGAGGCGAGGGGCTATTATCTGCCGAATGTAAGCTTCAATGGTATGTATACCCTGGCAAAGGGAGGTCGCACGATAGATCTGCCTGTAGGAGATATGCTGAACCCTGTATACAGTACGCTGAACCGCCTGACTGCCAGCCAGAATTTTCCCCAGATTGAAAACCAGTCAGTGCAGTTTAACCCCAACAACTTTTACGACGTAAAGCTACGGACTACTATGCCATTGATCAATTTCGAGATCGGGCATAATAAATCCATCCGGAAAGAATCGATAAGTTATCGGAAGGCTGCGGGTAACGTATATAAACGTGCCTTAGTAAGAGACATTAAAACGGCATATTTCCACTACATACAAGCCAAAGAAGCGCTAAAGATATATGAATCGGGCGCAAACCTGGCGGCCGAGCATATACGGGTTAATGAAAGTCTGTTAAAAAATGGAGTTAGTAATATAACGGTCGTAACCAGAGCACGTGCGGAGGCGCAAAAAACGGCCAGCATGATCACCGAACAGCAAAACAGAGTAAGTAACGCCCAAGCCTATTTCAATTTTCTTCTGAATAGAGCGCTGGATACAGAAATTTTGGAAGATAGTATAGATGCTGTGCGAGACAGAGGATCATCTACACCGCAGCAGCGCGAGGAATTGTTTCAACTGGATAAGATGCGCCAGATCTATGAATTGAATGAGGCTGTTTATAAAAGCAATAAGATTCCGAAGTTAAATGCATTCCTGGATCTCGGCGCCCAGGACTTTAATTTCAGGGTGAACGACAAATCACTGTATTTATTAGGCGGAGTTAACCTCCAGTGGGATCTGTTCACCGGAAATAAAACTAATGCCAGGATCCGGCAGGCAAAAGCAGATAAAGCCATAGTGGATAAGCAATATGAGGAGGCCGATCAGGCTATCCGGTTACAACAACTACAGGCTGAGAATGATGTACATACCGCGGAAAAGAAGTTACTCAGCAGCCGGGCGCAAATGGAACTTATGGAGCGATATTACCATGACCAATTGAAACTATATAAAGAAGGACGCTTGTTGTATATCGAATTATTGGACGCGCAAACACAGTGGATTGCCGCTCAGATAACCTATACATTGGGAATGGTAGAAAGAAGAATTGCTTTGGCTGCCTTCGAATATAGTACGGCAAGCTATAATCTCTAAGCATAAAACAATGACGATGGAAAAATATAAGAATATTTCTGCAACCGGGTACTTGATATTACTTTCTCTATGGCTTTTATCATCCTGCGGTTCCGTGCCGGAAGAGGCGAAGAAGGAAGTGGATGTGGTTCCTGTAAAATTATATAGCCTGGACTCAACGGTACAGCCCCAGGCTATAGCGGCTTCCGGAAAGTTTACAACTGATGATGAAGTTTATCTGTCTTTTAAGTCGGGCGGCCTTATCCAGAAAATATGGGTCAAGGCGGGCGATCCGGTTCGATCCGGCCAGTTGCTGGCTACATTGCACCTCGCCGAAATCAACGCACAGGTAGCACAGGCGAAGGCGGCATATGACAAATCGGTGCGTGACCAGGAAAGGGCAGGTAACCTGTTAAAAGACAGTGTAGCTTCTTTGGAGCAGTTTCAGAACGCAACTACAGCAATGGAACTGGCCCGGCAGCAATACAATGCTGCATTGTTTAACCGCAATTACTCTGAGATTCGCGCACCGCAAAATGGTTTCGTCTTGGCGCGGCTCGCTTCTGAGGGCCAGATGGTAGGTCCAGGTACGCCTGTTGTACAAACGAATGGAGCCAGTGGCGCTTCCTGGTTTTTGAAGGTCGCAGTCAGCGACAAGGAATGGGCCAAAATAAAAACGGGCGACCAGGCAGAGGTAAGAAATGCCACTACCGGCTCAGAGGCCTGGCCGGCAACAGTCATCCGTAAGTCAGAGGGCGTTGATCCTTATAATGGCACATTTACCATCGATATTAAATTAAAAAACTTCGTCTCGGGCATAGCCAGTGGTATGTTTGGTGAAGCGTGGATATATTCTTCTGGCGTAAGCAGCACTCAGCCTGCCCAGCAATGGCGGATTCCATACGAATGTTTATTGGAAGGTGATGGGCACAGCGGTTTCGTATTCGTAACGGACGACAATAAAACTGTACGGAAAATCAAAGTCCGGATTGCCGGAATGGATACTGAAGGCATATGGATCAATAAGGGGCTGGAATCTGTAAATAACTTGATTATCAGTGGTAGTGCGTATTTGAACGAGAATAGCCGGATCCGCATAGAACAATAACACCATATTCCATTATCCCAATAATTTTTATTTTTTCGATGAAAATCTCCTCTTACGCGGTCAAAAATTACCAGTTTACGTTGATCATCTTCATTATGATCGCTGTGCTGGGCATGTCTACTATAATCAATATGCCCAGAAGCGAGGATCCGGAAATGCATGCACCGGTTTTTGCCATTACGGTCATCTATCCCGGGGCCAGTCCAACCGATATGGAGGATCTCGTTGTAGAACCCCTGGAGAAGGAGATATACCAGTTGGAGAATATTAAGCGTTTACGTACAATAATAGGCAGTAGTTATGCTGTTATACAGGTCGATTACCGGTACGGGAGCGACGTGGAAAATAAGTATCAGGAATTAACACGCCTGGTAAATAGTAAACAAACAGAGTTGCCGGGCGAAATACAGAAACTGGAGGTAAGGAAATTCCAACCTTCGGACGTGAACATCCTGCAGGTTGCTTTGATCTCCGAAAACGCTCCGAAAACGCAATTGCGGACACAGGCCGAGGAATTGCAGAAAAAGCTGGAAAAGATAGCAGATCTGAAAAACGTAACTATCCACGGGCTTCCGTACCAACAGGTAAAAATAGAACTCAACCTAGAGAAAATGGCGGAATCCCATATCCCGCTGATGGCGGTACTGGGCAATTTGCAGAGCGAAATAGCTAATATCCCTGGCGGCAGTATAGAAGCAGGCGCCAATGTATACAATGTAAAAACCAGTGGAAGCTATAAGAACCTTGAGGAAATAAGCTCAACTATTGTTTTTGCTGTAAACCAGAAAAATGTCCAGCTTAAAGACATTGCCAATGTATATTACGGTTATGAAGATGAACAGCATATTACCCGGTTAAACGGACATCGCTGTATACTGGTCACTGCCGCGCTCAAAGACAAGGCCAATATCAGCAAGGCGCAAAAGGCCTATAAGCCTGTATTGCAGCAGTTTGAGAAGAATCTGCCGCAAAATGTTGATCTCATCGCTAACTTTGACCAGGCCGACAATGTAAACAAGCGTCTTAGCGGTCTGGGTATGGATTTTCTCATTGCTATAGGCCTTGTAGCCATTACCTTGCTGCCCTTGGGGGCCCGGCCTGCGCTTATTGTTATGATATCCATCCCTTTGTCTCTGGCTATCGGGGTCATCCTACTGAACCTTTTCGGATACAACCTGAATCAACTGAGCATTGTTGGTTTGGTTGTGGCTCTTGGTTTATTGGTAGACGACAGTATTGTAGTGGTCGAAAATATAGAACGCTGGATGCTGGATGGTTATAGCCGTACAGAAGCGGTTCTGAAGGCAACAAAACAAATCGGCCTGGCGGTAATAGGCTGCACAGCTACACTCATTATTGCGTTTCTTCCAATAGCCTTTATGCCCGAGGCTGCCGGGGATTTTATACGTAGCCTTCCTTTAGCAGTAATGTTTGCCGTACTGGCTTCCATGTTGGTTTCGCTGACCATAATACCTTTCCTGTCGAGTCGTATGCTGAAACAGCATCCCGGAAACAGGGGGGGTAATATTTTTATGCGGGCACTTAAAAAGGGTATTCATAAATCGTATGCGCCCTTATTAGAAAGGGCATTGAAACGTCCCTGGACCACGATCACTATAGCGGCATTGATCTTTGTCGGATCGTTAGGCATATTCCGTCTTATCGGCTTCAGTCTTTTCCCTGCGTCAGAAAAGCCTCAGTTCCTGATTAATATCTCGACACCACCGCAATCGAACCTGGCCCATACTAATGAAATTGCGCAACAGGTCGAGGCTATTCTTGAAAAAGATACCCATATCCAGTACTACACGACTAATGTGGGGAAAGGTAACCCCCGCGTATATTATAATGAAATGCAGGGAAATCAGCGTAACGATTTTGCGCAGATATTCGTTCAGTTGCAGCCTTGGGTTAGCCCCAAAGATAAGCTGGTTTTGTTGGATTATTACCGGCGCAAATGGAGTCCGTTTACCGGCGCAAAAGTTGAAGTGAAGAATTTTGAGCAAGGCACGCCGGTAGTGGCGCCTATCGAAGTAAGGGTATCGGGTCCGCACCTGGATACCCTGCGCAGGATAGCGGCTGAAGTAGAGCATATTTTGTTAAAAACACAAGGTGCTATATATGTCAACAACCCGTTGCGCCTTTTAAAAAGCGACCTTAGGGTGCATATTAATAAAGAGAAAGCGCAGATGTTCGGCGTTGTTACTTCTGATATAGATCGGGTAATCCGTTTGGCAGTTGCTGGCGTTACGCTTGGACGATACAACGATGAAAATGGTTCTGATTATGACATCGTTGTGACTAAAGGCAAGGAGGGAAGGCCTTCTTTAGCAACGCTGCAAAATCTGTTTGTCAATAATCAGCAAGGGCAGTTAATACCGCTGAGCCAACTCACGGAACTGCAAATGGAGCAGTCGCCGGTTAATATAACCCGTCACGAAAAGCAACGCATGGTGGCTATAACCGCTTTTGTGCAAAAAGGCTATCTGGTTGACCGTGTGCTCCGGGAAACAATTTCGCATATGGATCACCTCAAGCTGCCGGCGGGCTACAGTTATACCCTGGGAGGAGAAGTAGAGGCCAGGGCCGACTCTTTTGGCGACTTCGGAACAATTATTATTATTACGATATTTCTTTTTATAGCCGTATTGATATTGGAATTCCGGACCTTTAAAAGCACATTAATTGTATTATCTGTCATTCCACTGGGCATTGTCGGCGCTGCTATCGCCTTATGGATCACCGGTAATTCGCTGTCTTTTGTTGCAGTGGTGGGGTTAATAGCGCTGGCCGGCATAGAGGTGAAAAATACGATCTTGCTTGTGGATTTTACAAACCAGCTACGCTCGCAGGGCCGTGACCTGGATACTGCTATAAGGGAAGCCGGCGAGGTACGCTTCCTGCCGATCGTACTGACGTCTTTAACGGCGATCGGAGGGCTGATACCCATTGCAATTTCGACAAATCCTCTGATATCACCCTTGGCTATTGTATTAATTGGCGGGCTTATCAGTTCCACCTTGCTATCAAGGGTGGTTACACCGGTGATATATAAACTGTTACCGCCGGCAGTTGCAACCGAAGGCAGTAAAGTGTAGTCTCCTTGTCTGCAGCAATTTTTGATACCTGGTGGTAGACCCTTAACTTCGTTATCCATAATATTGTTGCTCAAGAAAAAGTTGTATGGACACAGTAGAAGAATACCTCCAAAAATTTCCGCCGGAAGTACGGAGTATTTTGCAGCGACTGCGGGATATTGTTAAACGTAATGCAACTTCTGTTTTTGAATATATTGCCTATAAGATGCCCGCCTACAAGCTTGATGGCCGACTCTTAATTTATTTTGCTGCCTATGCGCATCATATCGGTTTATATGGAATTCCTACCGGGCATAGTTCATTTAAAGCGGCCTTCGCGCCCTATAAGCAGGGTAAGGGATCTATACAGTTTCCATTAGATCGGCCGATACCTTTCGCTTTAATAGAGCAAATCGTGCAGTTCCGTATTCAGGAAATACAGGGCTCTGAATAGGATAACTGGGATTTGTTCGCTTTAGGTTACAGTTGTCTTAGTGCCTGGTCGGGCACGTTTTGTTGCCTTAGCAACTTATAGTTCCGTATCGCAGCTTTTGGTTTTGCCTTTTTTTGCTTTTAGCTTAGCGCTATGTGACCAATCCCATCTGAATAGCCTTTTTTACCATGGCAGCGGCATTTTTTACATCCAGCTTCAGAAGCAGGCTAATCCGGTAATGTTTGATGGTATAGGCGCTTAAAAACAATTTAGCGGCAATTTCCACATCCGTATGCCCATCCACGATTAATTGTAATATTTCCTTTTCCCTTGTCGTAAGATCTGATTTCGTGGTGAATGCCCGGTTAGTTTTTACCTGCAATTGATGGAGTTTTTCCTGCATGGAGGGTTCCAGGAAGGTGCCTCCTTTGTACACCTTTTCTATAGCTTCGATAACAGCGTCTTCGGGAGCCGATTTAAGGAGGTAACCGCTTACCCCGGCTTCGAGCAGGTTATGGGCATAAAGGGCATTATCAAAATTAGTTAATGTAATGATCTTTAAATCCGGGTAAGATTTCAGGATTATGGGAGCAAGTTCTGTACCCGTCTTGCCGGGCATTTGGATGTCCAATAAAAGAATGTCCGGTTGGGAAATGTGCAGGCCGTCCAAAAGCTCTTGTCCCTGTGCGAAAGTTGCCGTTACCTTTAAATGGGGATAACGGGTCAGCATAGTCTGCAGGCCTTGCACAATCAGGGGATGATCATCTGCTATAGCTATTCGTATAAAGGTCATAATATGCAGCTATTGTTTTTGCCGTTAAAGAAGCGCGTTTTTATCGAATTCTATATGAACCGTAGTTCCTTTCCCGGGAATAGAGGTTAAAGATAGAAAACCCTGAAGGGTCTTTATACGAAAATGCAGATTTTTTAATCCCATACCTTCATGCACCGCTGTTGTATCGAAACCTATACCATCATCTTCAACCGTTATATTCAGTTTATCTTCGTAAGCCATGACCTGTATTTCTATTTTTGTGGCCCGGGCATGTTTAATCACATTTTGGATCAGTTCCTGGCATATGCGGTAGAGCATCAGCTCGGATGATTGGTTACTTAACCTGGTGTCGCCATAGAACTTAAGATCTATTTCGGTTGTGGCTGCAAATGCAGAAATAGCATGACAATAGGTTTGTAAGGCTTTTTGAAAACCGAAGTTAATAACGCTGTCCGGCATCAGGTTCTGCGCCACCGAACGTATTTCCTGGTAGGTGGTTTGTAATAATTGGTTGATGTGGGCCACCTGTCGTGGTTTTTTTTGTGGGTTTAATTTTGGCCCGGCCATGTAGGACAAGATTATAGCAGTGGTCCAAACGCCCCAGCCCACAATCAAAAACACCCCGA
>JBEBWN010000198.1:0-7227 GCA_040392235.1 Taibaiella helva
CGCCAAAGGCCCATACGCTATTGGCTTTTAAGAATTCTGGTGTTTTATTATAGCTGGGTTGTTGGCCCCGGCTAAACAAATGCAGGGACATAAAAAGTGCCAGGTAAAGTAGATGTTTTTTCGACATAATAAGTAAGCAATTGTAATGATGAAGAAATATTGTTGGCGCTAATCCCGGGATATGATGGATCAAAAGTAGTCATGTTCACATTCCTGCCTATACGAAAAACGCTAAATTTTGTCTGTATGTGAATCACTAAATTGCCTAAGTGATTTACATAGAGCTGTTCTAGTATGCCAGCTCTTTCATTACATTTGAAAGAAAATGTAAATGAACAACACAAGAGGATGTGGATCGTTGCAGTGGCTGTGTTTATGTCTTATTGCAACACTTTCTTATACTACATCAATTGCTCAGGAATTTATAAAGGGTGAACAAAAAGGAGTACCAGAAATGCGTATTTTCGAATCTATTCCTGCTATAAACCGGAAGTTGAACATAGCGCAGGTCATACGGTACCTGGATTCCGCTAACCGTTTAATGGCGCAACGACCCGAACTGGCGGCCCAAATCGCCCTGGCCTGTTACCGGCAAAGCAACGCAATGTATTTCCATCATGGTGCTGCGGTTTCGTTATACACTATGGCATTACTGCAGGAAAAGCGTAGCAATTTTGATTCCGCTCTGGTACTTTACAAATCCGCCATTCCCCTTACTTTACGTAGTAATAAAAACCAGGTCCAGGTTATTTACATACAAATGGCCAACGTTTATTTATCCACGGGCCAATACGAACAGGCGCTTGAGTGCAACTACCGGGCAATAGACGCCTTAAGCAGATACAACTTAAAGCTAAGTAATAGAGATTCTGTCGCCTTGTTTCATAATATAGCGCTTACCTGGCAAACCCTGGGTGAGACAGCTAAAGCCGCAGGCTATCTTGCCTTGGTCAAAAGAGCAGCATTCAGCAGTCGCTCGCCTGCCTCTTTATTGTTGTACTACCGGATATTGCTTCATTTGTCCCCCGGCTTGAGCGACAGTGTGAAGGGAGTTTACCATCAGAAGATGCTGGAGCTGGGCCATGAGGCAAAGGATTTAGATGCACAGGCGGTTACGCTGAACAATCTTTGTATTTTCTACATCGACAGGCATTTGCCGGATAGTGCGCGTATATATCTTGACCGGATGACAACATTGTTTAATAACAACCGGGGATTATGCGACTTCAACTTCTTTTTAGCAGCCATTAACGAGGGGCGTATTCTGCAGCTGGAAGGCAAATACGCCGAGGCAGAGCAGGTATTGTTGGGCGTATATGCCAAGTTGACCGCGTTGCAATTCCGGAATATGCAGATCTATATAGAGCCTTACCTGGCAGCGTTATATCGCGTCAGAGGCAAGTATGGAAAAGCCTATGTACATATGAAATATTTTGTGGCCTTACAAGACAGTATGTTGTCAAGGCAAAGAATCCGGTCGGTAGACAATTGGATGAAATCCAGAATTGTTGCCCAAGACAAACAACTCCTGGAAAAGCAGTTATTGATTAGCACAAAGCACAAGGCATTACAACAAAAGAATTTTTGGATGATCTCCATTATATCCCTCGGTATTTTATTGTGTTTTCTATTGATCAGTTTCCTTAGGAGATCTCGTAACAAACAAAGGTTGCATCAGGAAGCTTTAGCACAACTGCGCCGGATGCAGCAAATCGATTTTTTAAAAGCTCAGGTTCGTGGCGAGGAACAGGAACGCAACAGGGTCGCTACCGATTTACATGATAGTATAGCCAGCCAGATCTGGGTGATTAAGTTAAACCTGGATGATGTGTTGAAGGGTACGGAGACACATGCGGAACGGAAGAAAAACCTGGAGGCCATTTACGATCATTTGGATGGGGTTGCCCAGGAAATAAGAGAAACTGCCCATAACCTGATGCCGACATTGCTGTTAGAGCAGGGCTTGTCTAAGGCTATTGTAGCTTTATGCGACAGGGTGAAGAAAAACAGCTCTTTGGATGTAGAGTTCCAGGAATACGGTCTCCTCCCTACGCTGGCCCCGGAACTTGAGCTGTCTATATATCGCATGATAGAGGAACTGGCGCAAAACGTTCTGAAACATGCGCAGGCAACATTGCTCCTGGTACAGCTTAGCTATGTCAATACTCTATTGAATGTGACCATCGAAGACAATGGTTGCGGTCTGGCCACTATGGAAAGCAGAAACAAATTTGGTTTGAAAAATATACAAAGACGGGTAGAATTGCTCCAGGGACAATTTGATTTTAAAAGTAAACCTGGTATGGGCACCACTATTTATATAGAATTTGATGTGCGCTGTTTCCCTGCGGTCTATTTGGTGGAGTAATGTTTTTCTCAGCTTCCGTGTAAATCCTGCCAGGCAATGCTTATGAGTTGTAGTGGAATACAGGATGATGGCAAAAAGGTATGTATTGTAAATATGTTGATAATCAGTGTTGTATAAGGTTTGGGAGGACTCGCGCGCTTGTTTGGGTAAACAGGAAGTGTGCTATCCACTGGTATAAGGCTAAGCAGACTATGCGTAAAAGCAGCCAGGCCTTTTGCCCTGCTATAGAAGAAAATCATGTTTTTTTTTATTTTGTAAAACAATAAACGGACAGCTTGAATAACATAGAATTCAAACGGTTAATAAGACCTTTTTTACAACAAAAGAAAAATGGAAATGGACTATAGCAAGAGAAAAAAATGCAGTGTTCTGGCATACCTATGTTTGTTGCTATTGTGTTCCCAGAGTATCATGGGGGTAGAAGGCGGTTGGAAAATGAGAAGGAATATGCGCGAGGGCGCAGGCTTGTTCGGAACAGCTTTTTTTGCGGCCATACCCCGTCATATCAATAAAGTAACACAGAACCTGGCACTGATCAATCGTATAAGTGATACGCGGCCTGAGCAGGCGGAACAACTGGCTAGGCAGGCTTACTGGTATAGCCGATCTATTCACTATTATCCGGGTATGGTGGTTGCTTTAGGATACCTGGCATTGCGGCAAAGGGAACAGGGTAATTTCGATTCCTCTTTACTATTGCAAAACATTGCACTGCAATTAACCAAACAATGTGGCGCCAAAAATAAAGCTCATAAAATTTATACCAATATGGGAATGGACCTGTTTTTGCAGGGAAACTATGAGCAGGCCCTGGATTTTTATTACAAAGCATTGAACGCATTAACGCTTTATAACCTGAAATTTAATAATGAAGATTCTACGAAATTTTACCGGAATATAGCTGTTGCCTGGCACAGATTAGGAGAGCCGCAAAAAGTACAGGAAGCCCTGGCTGTTCTTAAGCAATTGACATTCCGTAATGCATCTGCCCTGGCACAAACCACTTATTATGGTACCCTTATAGCTGTAAGTCCCGAGCTGGAAGATAAGGTGCTGCTGCAGTATTATTTTAAGTTAATGGAGCTAAGCTATCAATACAGGGATATGGAATCATTGATTCCCACGCTCAACAACCTCTGCAGTTATTATATCAGGCAGCAACAACTGGACAGCGCGAAAATTTATTTAGACAAGGCTTTTGCAGTAATCAGAATCCCGGCTTCCTCAACCTTTACCGGTTTAGTACTTATAGCAATTGGGGTTTTCTTTTAATGGCCGAACAAAAGTATATACAGGCCGAACAGGTTATTGAAAGTATTTACAACGAAGCAAAAAAAAAGGATTTTGTTGATTGGACAACCAGTATCGAACCAACGCTGGCGGAGATTTATCATCTGCGGGGCAAGTTGACTAAAGCTTACGAATTAATGCAACAGTATGCTGCGCGACAAGATAAAGTGCTCAAGCAGCAAAAATCGCAGTCCGTTACGAACTGGATGAAATCCCGTATTGCCGAAAAAGATAAACAACTACTCAAAAAGCAGCTGTTTATCAGCATACAAAACAAGCAATTGCAACGAAAAAATTTCTGGATGGGCTCCATCGCTTTTTTTTGCGTAGTGTTAAGTTTTGCACTCGTAAGTTTTATACGTAGTTACCGGCACAAGCAAAAACTGCAACAGGGCGCTATGGAGCAGTTACGCCAGATGCAGCAAATAGATCATTTAAAAGCCCAGGTCAGGGGCGAAGAGCAGGAACGCAACCGTATTGCCACTGAGCTGCACGATAGTATAGCCAGCCAGATCTGGGCTATAAAGCTAAACCTGGATGAAGTGTTGAAAGGCACCGAGACGCATTCGGAGCAAAAACAAAGCCTGCAGACTATATATGGTCATTTGGATGAGGTAGCCCAGGAAGTCCGGGAAACCGCGCATAATCTTATGCCGGCGTTACTCCTGGAAGAAGGACTGACGAAAGCCATGGCCGCATTATGCGAAAGAATAGAAAAGAGTACGTCTCTGGATGTGGAATTCCAGGAATATGGTACCATACCCGCCCTTGATATAGAAATTCAGCTTTCTATATATCGTATGATACAGGAGTTGATTCAGAATGTATTGAAACATGCCCATGCTACGGCGCTCCTGGTACAGGTTAGCTGCGTGGATACCCTGCTTAATGTTACTATTGAGGATAATGGCTCAGGTTTGGCAACACTGGAGAACAAAAACGAGTTTGGCCTGAGGAATATTCAAAGGCGTGTGGATGCACTTCAGGGACAATTTGATTTAAAAAGCGCCCCGGGAAGCGGTACTACGATCTACATAGAATTTGATATTCGTTATTTTCCGGAGACGCATGTGGCAGAAGCCAGTATCGATTTGATTTGAGTAGGGAGATAAGGGGCAAGTCCGTAATGAAAGGGCCAGGGTTTTTTATAGATACCGTAATATCGATATCGGGCTCAAGAGATTGTTGCATATGTTGCATTGAATGTTTATTAACCAATAATATATGTTATGATTAAAATTGCTATTACAGATGATCATCCGATAGTGATAGACGGGCTATGTAATGCCTTAAAGCGCGAGCCGGAAATTAGTGTTGTCGGTTGTTATACCAGTGGGGCCAAATTGTTCCAGGGCCTAAAGAAGGAAATACCCGATGTATTGTTGCTGGATTTGCACCTGCCCGATAGAAACGGGCGGGAATTGGTACCAGTGTTGCTGGACGAATACCCCGATATGCGCATCCTGATTGTGAGTGGATTTGATTCCTCTCCGCATATCAAAGAACTGATGCGAAAGGGATGCAAAGGCTACCTGTCTAAAAGTACTGCCAATCAATCGCTCCTGGTATCCGCTATCAAGCAGGTATACGCGGGTGATGTTTACCTGGATGCCGGGCTTAAAGATGCGTTGTTAAAGGAAATGCTATCAGGAGGTGCTAAATCCCGTAAACACATGCCTACCATTACCCAAAGGGAAAGAGAAATATTGAAGCTGATTTGCAAGGAGTATAATAACCAGGAAATAGCCGAAAAGATATTTGTTAGTATACGCACGGTAGAAACCCATCGGTATAATCTGTTGCAAAAGCTTGAAGCGAAAAATACGGTAGGCTTGGTGCGTATTGCAGAACAACTGGGATTGCTTGATTAAAGCGCCTGGAATTGAAGACGGAGTTCGGCAAACCACGCAGCCATATGGTAATGCTTGCGCCAAGTTTTTTTCTTATTATCTATGTGGTTAGGGGAACTTGGCCTTCCTCGTTCCCAGGGTCTATCGTGCCCCGGGGAGGCGGAAGGGATGTCAGTCCTGATGTTGTTGCGTGGGGTATTTTTTGATGTCATGCACATGAGTTTTTTTTAATTTGAACAGGGGTGCCGGTGTTTCAACTGCTCATCGTGTCGATTGGTCAGGGGGAACCCGATAGTTTTTCTCGCTACGGCGCAAAGAAGGCGCAATGGCGCAACGTTTTTGGTTTTATTTATCCGGGGTATTTTTCCTTTTTGTCTATACAGTTAGCGGCCCCTGCTTTTTCACGCTTCCCGCGTCCCTCGCAAGGGCCGGGCAGGGAGCGGGGAGTGATCTCTGGCCCCATGTTGCCCTATACAGGCGTATTTTTGCTATAAAAGGTTTTTGACAATTTAGTGGTCTGTTTCTATCTTCACCTCTCGAATTCATTTTTGCTGGCAACAGCAACCCGAATCCAACAACAATCCTCTTGCAATATCTGTTTAAATACGGTATTGTAAAGCGAATTGACGCGAATGATAACCGAACTGTATAACGTAGCATAACTATGGAATTATCATTGAAAGCTAAAAATACAATAGCGCATATAAACCGTAAAGCGACAAAGCTGGGCGACTTGCGAAAAATGGCGACTGGTATTAAAAAAGACCACGAATTAGCGTTGGAACTTTGGTCTACCGGCCAGTTTTTACCCCGGCAGCTGGCCATCCTGATTATGGACAACAAACAACTTTCGCAAAAAGCCATTGATCAATTGGATAAGGATATGAACCAGCATAATGAAGCAGAGAAACTTCAACTGATCGATTGGTTAATGGCCAACCAGCTGTGCAAGGACAAAAAGACTATTTCCTTAATGGAAAGCTGGGCAAACAGCCCTTCTGCACTACAACGGCGGGTTTTCTGGTATCACCAGGCTCGTCTGCGCTGGCTGGGGCAAACGCCGCCACCCAATACAGAAGAGTTGCTTTCTACAATAGAAGCGCATATTGAAAAGGAAGCGTCCGAAGTGCAATGGGCCATGAATTTTACGGCGGCGCAAATCGGCGTTTTCGACGAGCAACACCGTTCCAGGTGTATTGCGCTTGGTGAACGTACCGGGCTGTACAAAGATGAGATAGTGGCTAAAAATTGTACGCCGCATTATTTACCCCAATTTATAGCGATACAGGTTGATAAGTTGAATAAGAAGGAGCGTAAAGCATAAGATACGAGACCGCCTGGTCCCGGGAAACTGTTTACTATTTTTGCCTGACGTGGCGTAAAAGCCTGAACGATTGTAAAGACGGGGCAGAGCGTTATCGCACACGCCAGCTAAATAACCCGTCGAAATGGGGCAGGCGCGAGGAAGCATTCGAGTCTTCGAAAATCCGGCTGTCACCCTTCGGCACGGCTCCGGCTGACAATGAAATTATCCTCTGGCTATGCTACTGCCGGCAAAGCCTTATGGAGTTTGGGCTCCAGAGAGGGGCCGACATGAAAACAGATTGTCACATTGAGGCACAAATAACGTAACATTAAGTTCTTTGCAATGACAAGGGAAAGCTTAGCACATTGAAGCTCCTGCTGGCGCACGCGCCCCCGCCTTTACTTTGCAAATGG
>JBEBWN010000199.1:0-7213 GCA_040392235.1 Taibaiella helva
AGCCATGTACAATATGGAATACCTGGACCTATCTGTTTCTGGTGTTTATGCTAATGGCGATTATTTCAGTATTGCAACCGCAACAGCGCAAACATTAAAAAGCCGGAAACGATTTGGCCGGGGCGAGCAGCCAGGTGTCAACTTTAATACCGGCAATTTTATTAGTCTACGTAGCCTGAACACCTTTTCGGACAATGAGGCTTATTCTTTACAATCGAAAGGAGACTTTGCTATCCAAGAGGGTAAGGTAGCTTACAGTCTGAATATACTGAAATGGAAAAATACCTCATTGCCTATGCTGATCAACGATACCTGGATCGGAATGGAATACAAAAATTTTGGTATTAAATTGGGTAATATCACGCAAATAGGTGAGCTGAGCTATAGTGGCCGTGGAGCAGAAGCTTATTATTACCTCGATTCTGCCCGGGATAAAAAGTTATATACCGGATATATCGATAAGTCCTTTAATCTTTTAGATAATGCCGGTAGCTATAGTTTCGGTAATGCAGCATGGCTGGGCTATATGCAGCAAACCAGACGCCTGCGCAACAATACAATGATCTCTTATGACGAAGACCGTTATACCCGCGCCAAAAGCATGATTGTTATGAATGATGCTACCTGGCATATCCATGAATTACTATTTGTGGGTGCCAGGGTAGGGATCGCCAATAGCGTTTCGTCCTATGACAATAACCAGAATAGACCTTCCATGTCGATTGCCGGCAGCATTAACGGCAATCTGACAAAGAAAATTTCGATCAGTAGCGATAATTTGTATTCTACGGCATACTATCCGGGTACAAGGCGCGGCACACTTTCTTTTAATGAAAGGATCAATATCGGCCTGGGACAAAATATGCTGAGCGCGGGCTATATGCTAAACAATATACAACCCAGGTATTTCATACCCGGATCAAATGCCTTTAATAACGATAATCTTGCTTCTACCGCAGAGGTCGGTCTATCCCGTTCATTCGGCTCAGTAAACATTAGCATCACGCCTCAGTATTACCGTGAAACAGGCAACTGGATGACGGGAACCAGCGTACTCGATGGCTGGCTGGAAGCATATCGACTCAGCTCATCCTTATCCTGGACCAGCATGCGCACCAAGCAAAACCTCTTGTTGCGTTTGGATGCGGGACAATACAACACCGCATTTTCGCAAGGGTACTCCTGGCAGTTCAGAGGTAATTTTTCTTATAGCTACCGGTTTTTCCGCTTAAGTGCCTATGTACAGCAGGGCAGCTTCTATCTTTCCGAAGCTTTTCAGGAATACTACGGGGGTCTGGCTCGATTAAGGGTTAATATTTCTCCGGCAGTACAGGGTGCTTTCCTGGACAACAAACTAAAAGTGAACGCAGGGCTGACTTACTATAAAGACTTTTATCTCAGTAGTATCCTGTACAACGCTGGCGTTTATTACGATTTACCATCCACCCGCTTGTTTGCCACTGTACAATATAATACTTTTGCCTCGGCCAACAGTTATCGTAATATACAATTGGGCATCACGCAAATGTTGGCTCAGTCTACCAGGAAAAATGTGAATAACAAAAGTGCGCTAACAGTATTTGTATATTATGATTTGAACAGTAATGGCGTTTTCGACGGGCAGGATTCGGCAGCTAAAGGATATATGGCGTCCATCGATAAGGTATTGCTTAGCACCGACAAAGACGGCGAAATATTATATTCCCGCTTACCTGCAGGTAACTACAAGATTAATTTTCCGACACAGAAAGGTTGGTATGGCCCCGACCAATTGGCTCCACTCGGAACAAAAGATAAAATGCGTATCGAAGTGCCCTTGCGGCAAACGGGTACCATCAGCGGCAAGATAGTTTATGACTATGATGAACTGTTGAGCTTTCAAACCGATAGAGAGCTCGCAGGGCAGGTGATCGTAGCCACTAATTCAGATGGAGGCATATTTGAAACCCGAACTTTCGATAACGGTCAGTATGCCCTTTACGTGCCATCTGGCATCTATACCGTTACCGTTAAAAATCTTCCGGTGCAGATAGATGTTTTGCCTTCTGGTAATAATCAGCAGCCAGTAACGATTACTGCCGGCAAAGTAACGCCAGGTATCGACTTTAGCCTGAAGGTAAAACAGAGAAAGATCGAGATAAAGAAATTTGGCAATAAAGAATAAATTAGACGAAGCTGTTTCTGCTGATCCAGGCGGGGGGACGGCCTTTCTTCAACATCAGCATTCAATACGCCGGCATAAAGGTTTAGTCGAGTTGCAGAGGATAAAACTTCTACCTTTTATGTAGCACCAGTCTTTGCTCATACGCATATTTTACCAGCCCTAATACAGAATTTGTACCGGTTTTACGGAAAATATTCTTCCTGTGTGTTTCAACGGTTCGCTCACTGATAAATAGCGTCTCGGCAATGGCGCTATTACTGTATTCTTTTTCTATTAACCCGATTATCTCCACCTCCCTTCTCGTAAGGTGAACCGCTTCGTTACGCTCTTGTACAGAGCGCTCCTGCCGGATCGTGTCGAGAATTTCCTGGCTAAAGTAAATACCGCCTTCCGCTACTTTAGCAATAGCCGAAATCAAACCTTCCTTACCGATATTCTTCAGGACATAACCGGAAATGTCTACTGCATTAATCAGCTCATCAATAATATCCCACTCATTATTCATCGATAGGGCTATTATTTTCATTCCAGGAAAGCTCTTGCGTATATTCCGGGCCAGTTCCAATCCCGAGTATCCCGGCATCATAATATCTGTTATCAGTATATCTGCGGCCTGCTGATGTAACATTTGTTCAACAATGGTAGCCTCTGTAGTGGTAAATGCTATAACAATGTGCGGATGATCTTTCAGGAGGGCAGTAATACCATCCAGCACGATCTGGTGGTCGTCAACAATAGCTATACGTACGGGTGCATTCATACCGGCTGTAAAGATATAATTTTGTTAAATTATCCGGTAAGTTCCGGGGAAAATTTGTGGCAAATCTTGCGGTATGGTTATCGATGTTCTCAAAAGCGGGGAATCGTTTACTAAATGGTCATTACAAATAACTTCCCAAAATAGCGGGAAACGATAGCTTTTAAGCTCAATTGTGTGATATATATGATAAAATTACTGTGGATGTCGCCGTCAACCGCCGGCTCCTCTAAGAGCTAATAGACTTATTGGGCATGACAGCGGCAAAAATCTTCTTGGTTCAGTCTTTTTTACCAAATACTACGGTCTTGGTGTAGCATTTCTTATATCGGAAGGAAATCAGGTCGGGATGTAAATGGCAATTAAAGTTCCCTGGCCGGGTGCCGAGTCGATTTCCAGCGTGCCTTTCAAATAATTCACCCGCGAGGTAATATTCTTCAATCCAATACCTTCAAAACGATTCATACTGCCGGTATCGAATCCTTTTCCGTTATCTTCAATAGTGGTGGTAATGGCCGCCGGTTCTCTCATAATAGAAATATCCAACCGGTCAGCGCCAGAATGCTTTATCACATTATTTACACATTCCTGGATAACGCGGTAGAATACCGTTTCAATATTCGAGTCTATGCGTTCGTCAAGTCCTTCCGTATACAAATGCACTTCTAGTGCTTTCTTGTCTATTTTGTCTATAAAATCCCGTACGGCAGAGGCGAGGCTTTTTTTCAACAGGCTATTGGGCATCATATTATGCGATACATTCCGTATTTCTTTGCAGCTTTCATCCACCAGGTACTTTATCTTGTCTAACTGCTCTGCCTGGGCTTGGGGCCAGGAGGGCGCACTGTCTTCAAATGCGGACAGATTCATTCTGGCTACGCTCATCATTTGCCCGATGCCATCATGCAGGTCCCGGGCAATTCTCTGGCGCTCCTCCTCTTCTGCCTCTAATATAGCTTTAGAGGCTTCTTCCTGTTGCACCAGGATAAGCGCCTGTAGCTTATTCTGCTGCTTCAATCTATACCTGCGATAAAAAAGATAGGCCATAATGCCGGAAATAAGTGTTATCAAACAGATACTGACAATCCAGTAATTTCTCTTACTGATAGCAAATTGCTGTTGCCGGATTGTGGATTTATGTTGTTCCGTTTCATACTTTATATTTAATTCTTCAATTTGTTTGTTCTTAGCAATAGTAAAAACAGAATCCTTGAATTGATTATGCAGATCCAGGTAGCGTAGTGCCTCTTTATACTGCTCTAGCGATTGATAAGCCGTCGCAATCTGCTTATAATTATAGGAAAGGATATCAAGATACTTTATTTGCTCCGCTATGCGATTGCTGTATTGGTAATACGTTATGGCCTGCCTGTTTTTTTTCCTTTCCCGGTAAACATCGCCGATATTCGTATAATTTAAGCAAAGCGCAAACGTGTCCCGGGTTTGCTTCCGGATGTGCAATGCTTCAAAAATGTACTTCTCAGCCAATGCATATTCCTTTTTCTTCAGATAGGCGCCGCTCAGAAATTCCAGGCTATAGCCGACGCCGACAGCATCGTTTCGCCTTTTTTGAATGTCTAATGACGCGCGGTAGCGTCGTATTGCTTCGTCCAGGTCTCCTTTATATTCGAAAGCTACGCCCGACTCATTGTAGATAGTGGCAATGCCTTCAGCATTGTCCAGCTTTTCATATATTTTCATGGCCTGGTCGTAATAGCCAATTGCCCGGTCCGGGTACGATTGCCGATAAAACCGGGCAATATCGTTATAGGCTTCTGCAGCTTTTTGCTCCATCTGGAACTTTTCGAAAATGGCCAGCCCTTTATGATAATAAAATAGGGCGCTATCGCGGTTTCCTTTGGTGATAAAAGCAGTGCCCTTTAAACGCAATAAGGTGCCCAGGGCTGCGGAATCTCTTTTATTAATGGCCAGATTAATGCCCCTTTCTGCCACTTTTATACTTTCTGTTGGGTCGAGGCGTGCATATTTATCCAGCAATACAGCGTACAAGCTAAGCTGCTCCCTTTCTGCCAGTTTTTTTTTATCCAATACCAGGTACAGGCTGTCCTGATATATACCACCATAGCAGGACAGGCAGGCCAGGAAGAATAAGAGAGCAGGAATTGCTTTTTTCATTTTGATACAAAAGTTTTATGTCCAACATCTGTTGCGGACACCTTAATAGCCTCCCGGCAAACAGGCCACTAAGAACGTAAAAAACAAGGGCAAAATCAATACCCTGCTCAAGGTATTTTAATGGGGCCTTGTGTTGAATCAAAAGAAGGAAGGCAAAGCCAGAAAAAAATATGGTGTTCTGCAGGTAGGGATCATTGAGCTGCTGTGCACAAACATGTAATCCTGCTTTCTACCTTTATGTCACTTTTTTTGCTATTTTTTCATTCCTGGCTATGATATTATCTTTGAAACATAAATTTCCTGATGCACTCTTCTTACAAACCCATCCAAACAGAACGGCTTAAAAAAGCAACCTGGTACAGGACGTCTGGCATGCTGCTGCTATTGCAGATGTTTTTTGCTATACCTGTATGGGCTCAGTATGATTCTTTGCTGCACAAACCTTATGGGAAAAATGTAAGAGGCATTCACGCCATGTATAGTGACCTGATCAATATTAAGGATTCTATAAAGAGAGTAAGAAGGGCAGAAGAGATAAAGAGCTTTGCCCGGAAGCACCACGACAGGAACCTGGAGCTGAATGTAGATTTTTTCATGGTGTTCTGGAATGCCTTCTACCTGCGTCAGCCGAAGGACATATCCTATAAAAAACTAACGGAACAGGTAGATTTCGCCACCAAAGAAAACGTAGAGTTTTTACGGGCGCGTTCTTTACGGGCTTTAGCAGAATTTTACTGGAAAATCGAGAAGAACTATGAACTAGCTTTTGAACAATATTTGCTATTAGATAAGGAGTTGGCTGGTGCCAATGTAGAGGACTATCCTGAAATGGGTAGAGATTTAATGCAGATAGGAGAAGCCTATTATTTTTTTCAGGATTATTCGCTTGCCGAAAAATACTTTAAAAGAGCCATAGCATTGCCCGAAAATGCATTTAACACTATGGTGCTGAATGCTGCGAGGAACACTTTGGGTTTATGTTATCAACAGCGTAACCGCCTGGACAGTGCCGATTATTATTTTAACCAGGTATTGAAAACTACTTTTCCGGAAGCTGCTGCCTGGAGAAGGGTAGTGACGGGCAATTTGGGCGCCAGTATGTATTTACGAAAACAGTACAGCAAGGCTGTTCCCTTATTAGAAACAGATTTTTACGGTGCTGTTGAAGAAAATGATTATGGTTGTGCAGCGGGGGCAGCTATACTCCTCGCAGATATTTTCAGGGAAAAAGGAAATATGAAGCAGTCCGGAACTTTCCTGAATCATGCCCTGAATTATATAAAAAAAGCAGATCAACCGGGCAGGCTGCGACTTCTATATCCCGTGATGAGCAAGTGGTATGCCGATGCAGGTAACCGGAAAAAATCCAAACAGTACATAGACTCGTCAATAGTGGCAGTTAATCGGTATCATGAAAAATTCAGCGCGTTAAAGGTGTTAAGAGCGAAGCAAAAAGTAGATCTTCAGAAAGAAAAACTGCAAATGGCGGCTCTTACCCTGGAAAGGACACAGAAAACGGCAGAGCGCAATTTGCTTATCCTGTTGGTATTGATTTTATGTATTGTAGCGGCGCTTACTTATTTCATACAAAAGAAAAGGCGGTTGGCCAAAGATCTGAAGCTGCGGGCGGCTAAGCAGGAGCTGAAAATAGCAAGGCTCAACCTGGACCGGTTTACAGAAAGCATCCAGGAAAAAAATAAGCTTATAGAAGACTTGGAAGAAAAATTAAATAAGAACCCTCATATAGATAATGATATGCTATTGCAATTACAGCAATCAACCATTCTCACCGAAGAAGATTGGTTTCATTTCAAGTCCCTTTTTGAACAGGTACATTCCGGTTTCCTGTATCGCCTCAAAGAAAAATATCCCAGTTTTTCTCCTGCCGAAACACGGTATATCTCCCTGGCCAAGCTCAATTTTTCTACCAAAGAGATGGCTATTGCTTTAGGTGTTTCGCCCCAGAGTATCCGGACAAACTGGTACCGTATTCGCAAAAAACTGGACCTGCCGGATACAATGACAGTGGAACGGCTGATCGCGGACATCTAGTAATATTCTGAACTTTAAAAATGCGTTTTTGTTCCGGTTTCCGATAAAGAGTCGCACTTTTATATATGAAATTTTACTTTATTATTTATGATAAATTAATGTAT
>JBEBWN010000200.1:0-7200 GCA_040392235.1 Taibaiella helva
ATGTCAACACTACTTATAGGTGCAAATCAATATTGGTGGCTTTCACGATGGCAAAACGTGAACAGCACTGGTATGTTATAACTATAACTACTTCATAATTCAAAAGGTCTGCTGTTCCCGGCAGACCTTTTTTTATTCTCTTGTTTTTCCTTAACCGTTAAAATTATTATTCGTTATGGTCTATTCATATCAGACCCGGGTACATACCCTAGCCGCAGACGCCTATACACCAGTAAGCGTCTACCTCAGGATAAGAGACATATTTCCTTACTCCCTGTTGTTGGAAAGCTCAGACTACCATAGGAAAGAAAAGGCCTATTCTTATATATGCTGTATGCCCGATGCCGGTATACGGGTGGCCCAGGACAAGATCCGCATTACTTTACCCGGCGGCGCTGCTACAGAGACTGCTATAGGCCCTGATACCAATGTTACAGATTGCCTTAATGATTTTATAGCATCCTATTCCTTCCAGAAAAATGAGCAGGAATGTTGCAATGGAAAATTCTTCGGGCACATTAATTATAGCGCCGTACGTTATTTCGATTCCCTTAACCTTACAGGACAGGGCGAATTGCCCGGATGCCCGGATATCATTCTGAATAGCTATCGTTTCGTGCTCGTTTTCGATCATTACCATCACACCTTATATATAGTAGAGCATTACCTCGACGAGCCGGATGACTTGCACAGGATTTTCCTGGAACGCGCGCTCCAAAACAACCACCCCGGCACATTCGGTTTTAATACCCAGGCGGAAGAGCAGGTGTATACCAGCGATGCCGAATTCCTGGATATGGTCCGGAAAGGGGTGGAGCACTGCCTACAGGGCGATGTTTTCCAGATTGTCCTGTCACGGCGTTTTTCCTTGCCTTTTTCGGGCGACGACTTTAATGTTTACAGGGCACTGCGCATGGTAAATCCTTCTCCTTATCTCTTTTATTTCGACTATGGCCATTATAAGCTCTTAGGCTCCTCACCCGAAGCCCAGGTAAAGCGCCATAAAGGCGTTACCCAGATCCATCCTATTGCCGGTACCTGTCAGCATACTGGCAGGGATGAGGAAGACCGGTTGCTGAAAGAGGCGCTCCTGGCCGATCCGAAGGAAAATGCGGAACACACCATGCTGGTCGATCTTGCACGCAACGACCTGAGTAAAAGCCATGATAATGTATCCGTTACTGTTTATAAAGAATTGCAGCAATTCTCCCATGTTACACATCTCGTCAGCCAGGTTGCCGGCGCTGCATCATTACACAACCAGCCTTTTGCTATCCTGGCCGAAACCTTCCCGGCAGGCACCCTTTCCGGCGCGCCCAAATATAAAGCCATGCAGCTGATTGATGCCTACGAGGGGCGTAGCCGCGGTTTTTATGGCGGCTGCATCGGGTATATCGATCCCGGTGGCGATATGAATATGGCAATACTGATACGTTCTTTTTTTAGCTGCAACCATAAATTGTATTACCAAGCCGGCGCGGGGATAGTGGCCTCCTCCCTGCCGGAAAAAGAACTACAAGAAATTGATCACAAACTGAGAGGGCTCCGGAAGGCAATAGAATTGGCCAAGGAAATATAGTAATAAGTTAACCATAGTTTGTCGCTTCGAAACACCTAGTCAGGTTATTTTCATGCTATTGCTGCTTTGGGGTTTTACCTTTTTACTATTAACGCAACACTAGTGCCTGGTCAAGCGTAATTTTCGACTTATTACTCCATAGCTAATTGCTCATCAACCTGTTGCCAATTTTTGGTTTTGCCTTTTCCACTTTAACATAACACTAGTCCTGCATCGGTTTCCATAAAACAAAACAATATGATCCGTATACTTTTAATAGACAATTACGACAGCTTTACCTATAACCTGGCACTACAGATAAAAACAATTACCGGTTGTCGGCCCACAGTGCTCCGCAACGATAAAGTTGATCTTAATGAAATAGATAATTATGATAAAATACTCCTGTCGCCCGGGCCTGGCATACCGGCAGATGCTGGGCTGATGCCGGCCATTATAAAACAATATGCTCCCCACAAAAGTATATTGGGCGTATGCCTGGGGCACCAGGGTATTGCAGAATGCTTTGGCGCCCGGTTGGCCAATGTTAAGCCCGTAAGTCATGGAGTAGCCACCCCGGTATACCGGCTTAATGAAGATATACTGTTTGATCAGTTGCCAGCGGCTTTCGAGGTGGGGCGCTACCATTCCTGGATTGTAGACAACGAGGCGCTCCCCGCTGAGCTGGTGGTTACGGTGCAGGACGCATCGGGTCAAATTATGGCCTTGCGGCATCGTCATTACGACGTCAGGGGTATTCAATTCCATCCGGAGAGCGTATTGACCGCACAGGGTAAAAAAATAATGGAAAACTGGATTCATCACTAAAACAGCTCAGAAACACAATAATATCTAAGTTTATGATCAAAGAAATGAAACGGGGGTCAGCGCCGGAGGGAGCCTTGCCCTATATGATGAGAAATGTACTGGAGCGTTTACGCAACTACGAGCATCTAAGCAGTGCCGAAGCCAGGGAAGTAATGCTGGGTATAGCTACGGGGCTGATCAATGACAGTCAGGTTACTGCCTTTATCGCTGTTTTTATGATGCGCAGGCCCACAACTGCTGAGTTACAGGGTTTTGTTGACGCACTTATGGAATTATCCGTTCCCCTGGAGCTTGATGGAACAGCTGAGGCTATTGATATCGTCGGAACGGGAGGCGATGGCAAAAATACATTCAATATATCGACATTAAGCGCCCTGATCGTTGCCGGGGCCGGATACCGGGTTATCAAGCACGGCAACTACAGCGCCAGCTCTATGAGCGGCTCGGCCGACGTATTGAGCCGGTTAGGCTATTGCTTTCATACAGATGCCGCTAACCTGAACCGCCAGTTGGAAGCTGCCCGTTTTTGCTTCCTGCACGCGCCCTTATTTCATCCGGCAATGAAAAGAGTAGCCCATATCCGGCGGAATCTCACCGTGCGTACCTTTTTTAACCTGTTAGGACCACTGTCCAATCCCGCACAACCCCGCAATATATTACTGGGCGCTAATTCCCTGGCGGTGGCACGGCTCTACCACTACTACATGCAGTCCGGTAAACAGAACTACAGGATCATCTACAGCATCGATGGTTACGACGAGATTTCTTTAACCGGCGATTGCAAAGTGTACGGGAATAATATGGAGACGGTTCTCCAACCTTCTGATTTCGCATGTCCGCAGCTGCAGCCCTCCGATTTAAGCGGTGGCAACAGCCAGGAGGAGGCTGCAGATATACTGCTTTCTGTTTTGGAGAATAGATCGGCACCGGCGCAGGAGCAGGTGGCCCTGGCCAACAGCTCCCTGGCCGTACAGCTCCTGAACCAGGGCTTATCTCTGGAGCAGTGTATGGAGCAGGCTAAGCGCTCATTACATTCGGGCGAAGCCCTCAATACCTTTAAAAATGCAATTCATATTTCACGATTATGACCAATATACTCCAGCAAATAATTGCCCGGAAAAAGAAAGAAGTGGCAGAAGCGAAAAGCACTACTTCTATATCTTCACTGGAACAAATGCCTTTTTTCGAACGGAACACCATCTCATTAACCGGGGCTATCCGGAAAATGACGGATGTCGCTATCATCGCAGAGTTTAAACGCCAATCGCCTTCCCGGGGTATAATTCATGAAAATGCGCAGGCCCTGTCCATTACCAAAGGCTATGCCTTGTCCGGGGCCTGCGGGTTGTCTGTGCTGACCGATGAACACTTTTTTGGCGGCTCTTTACAGGACCTGGAGCAGGTGCGCGGGTCGAGTGAACTGCCTGTCCTGCGCAAAGATTTTATAGTGGACGAGTTCCAGCTGCTACAAGCCCGTGCCGCCGGCGCCGATGTTATTTTATTGATCGCTGCGGCGCTTACACCCTCCGAGGTACGGCGCTTTGCCGGCCTGGCCCGTTCGTTGGGTTTGCAGGTATTGCTCGAAGTACATGAACGGCAGGAGCTGGAAGTGCTAAACACAGATGTTGATATCATCGGCGTTAACAACCGCGACCTGCGCAGCTTTCAAACCGACATCCGTCGCTCAGTCGAGTTGTTACCGGCGATGCCGGCCGATATCACTAAAATATCGGAGAGCGGCATTGAAAATGCGAGCGACCTGCGTCTTTTAAAGAATGCAGGGTTCGATGCTTTCCTGATTGGCGACCTGTTTATGCGCAATGCGCAGCCGGCAGATGCTTTACATCAACTAATAAATAATTTTAATGAAAAGAATTAAAATATGCGGGTTAAACAATGCCGATAATATCCGCAGGCTTTTAAGAATACGGCCAGACTATATTGGATTTATATTTTACCCGGGTTCGCCCCGCTTTGTAAAACCCGATCCTTACTTTGCAGCTTATGCCAGGACCATCAGGAACGTAAAAAAAGTGGGTGTATTTGTTGACGAATCTTATGAAGCCATTATCGAGCGTATGCTGGATTACGGCCTGGACTATGTGCAATTGCATGGAGATGAACCGCCGGAATTTTGCCGGATATTGAATAGTGTAATACCGGTAATTAAAGCGTTTGCTATAAGCAACCATTTCGATTTCGATACATTAAATGAGTACAGCTCGTCCTGCCAGTATTTCCTGTTCGACTATCCTTCGGCGCAATACGGCGGTAGCGGCCAGTCCTTCGATTGGTCGAGCCTGGCCCGGCAACCTATACCCTTGCCTTTCTTCCTTTCGGGGGGTATTGGTCCCGCCGACGGGAATAAAATACGGAACTTCCAGCATCCTTCCCTGGCCGCGCTAGACCTGAACAGCCGTTTTGAAGTCAGGGCGGGAGAAAAGAATATTAATCTTTTAAAACGTTTCCTCTATGAACTATAACATTGACGAAAAAGGCTACTATGGTCCTTTTGGTGGTGCTTTCATTCCCGAAATACTGCAAACGAATGTGCGCGAACTGAAAGCATGCTTTAGACTGCAAAAACAGGACCCTGCATTCAACGCGGAGCTTAATGAATTATTGCAATACTATGTAGGCCGGCCAACGCCGTTATATGCTGCACGGGCGTTGTCGGACAGATATCGTTGCCGTATATTTCTCAAAAGGGAAGATCTCAACCACACCGGATCGCATAAGATCAACAATGCCATTGGGCAGGCATTACTGGCAAAGAAAATGTATAAAAGTCATATAATAGCAGAAACCGGGGCAGGACAGCACGGGGTTGCCACGGCAACGGCCTGTGCCTTGCTGGGTACGGAATGTACTGTTTTTATGGGAGCTGTGGATGTGGCCCGGCAAAAGCCCAATGTGGAGCGGATGCGTTTATTGGGCGCTCGTGTAATACCTGTTACTTGCGGCAGCGCTACCTTAAAGGATGCTGCCAACGAAGCTATACGTTATTGGATCAGCAACCCCCATGTGCATTATATAATTGGCTCCGTGATCGGCCCCGATCCCTACCCGGAAATGGTCGCTTATTTTCAAAGTGTCATCGGCAACGAAACGGCCGAACAACTCCGTGTGCAAACAGGAAAGAGCCTTCCGGATTATGCTATTGCCTGCATTGGCGGCGGTAGTAATGCTGCCGGTTTATTCCAACCTTTCCTTAACGATGCCTCCGTTCGCATGATAGCGGTTGAGGCCGCAGGTAAAGGGTTGCATACCCCCCATACGGCGGCCACCATTGCCAAAGGCAGCCCGGGTATTATACATGGTAGCAAAACCTTTTTATTGCAGGATGACGACGGGCAGATCACCGAGCCCTATAGTATATCTGCCGGCCTGGACTATCCTGGTATCGGTCCTATGCATGCCTGGTTACATACCAGCGGCAGAGTACACTTTACCGCTGCCACAGACGACGAAGCAATGACAGCCGCTTTTCAACTGATGCGGCAGGAAGGTATTGTTCCTGCAATAGAGTCTGCGCACGCCCTGGCGCTGTTGGATAAAATGTCCTTTGGCAAACAGGATAAAGTCGTGATTTGCTTGTCGGGCAGGGGCGATAAGGATATGGAAGCTTATCAGCAGTATATGGCCAAAGAGCATAGCCTGGCGAGTAATATTTATGCAGTAACTGATTAAATAAACACAATAAAAAGAATTTCATGACACGTATCAGCCGCATATTTGAAAGCAAACAAAAGAAAGTGTTTTCCGTGTATTTTACGGCAGGTTACCCCTACCTGGACAGTACTACAGAATTGATCCGGCTACTATCAGACAGTGGCGTGGACATGCTGGAGATTGGCATTCCCTTTTCCGACCCGTTGGCCGATGGACCCGTTATACAGCGTAGCGGCTCTGTGGCCTTGCAGAATGGTATGTCCATTAAAGTTTTATTCCAGCAACTACGCCAGGTCAGAACAGTTACCCATATACCCCTGGCATTAATGGGTTACCTTAATCCTGTTATCCAATACGGCTTTGCCGAATTTTGCAAACAGGCAGAAGATTGCGGTATTGATGCCCTGATCATACCCGATCTGCCAGTTGAGGAATACCGGGAACACTACCAGGCAATCGTCGAGCAACACCATCTTAAGTTCGTTTTCCTGGTTACACCCAGTACCTCCGAAGAGCGGATAAGAGCGGTGGACGATATATCCGGCGCATTCATTTATATGGTAACCTCGGCCGCTACAACCGGAACTTCGGTGGCCCTGAGTGAAGAGAACAAAGCTTATTTCCAGCGGATAAAGAATCTGGGGTTACGCAACCCGGTTGTGGCCGGGTTTGGCATTAAGGACAAGCATAGCCTGGACCTCATAACCCAATATGCGGATGGCGCCATAATAGGTAGTCATTTTGTACAGAGCCTGGCGGTATGTCCAGACAATCTGCAGCAAGGTGTTGCTTCTTTTATGCAGCATTATTCTGCTACATAATTTTTTGCGCAGCGCCTGCTAAAAAAAAATTTTGTGGAATCATTTTAGTATCTATATTTGCTGCCGAATGAATACCGTAGCACAATATTATTATTATGGTTTTGCCTACTTCTATTTTAGAAGCAGGTCGGGATTCATTTGTCAGAATATTTAAAACTTATTTGTTCAACATACTGATCCCGATCTTGTAAAAGATCGGGATTTTTTTTGTTTTATGGTGCGTAAACGAATTGCTATTCAGGGCTTTAATGGTTCTTTCCACGAGGTGGCTGCACGTAAATTCTGGAGCAGCGATATCGAAATTATTCCCTGTGCTACCTT